>NZ_JBFUFQ010000015.1:0-59934 GCF_056403355.1 Rhizobacter sp. P2_H3
CGATGCGGCCGGCGGCCCGGCCTTCGCGCGCGGCCGCGACCGCATCGCGCAGCGCCGCCAGCACGGCCAGCGCGGCCAGCAGCCACACCGTGCCGGGCAGCTTGCCCATCTGCAGCATCGCGAGCGTCAGCGCGCCGTACGCGACGAACTCGCCCTGCGGGATGAAGATCACCCGCGTGACCGCGAACACCAGCACCAGCGCGAGCGCCAGCAGCGCGTAGACCGCACCGCTGGTCGCGCCGTCGAGCAGCAGGATGCCCGCGATCGAGAGGTCCATCAGCGGCAGATCAGCGTCACTTGACGACTTCCCAGTCGCCGTTGACGACCTTCAGCAGCACGCCGGTGTCGGGCGTGAAGCCGAAGTGATCGGCCGCGGTGTAGTTCAGCACGCCCTGCGACACCGGGATGCGGCCGGCCGTCTCCAGCGCCTCCTTCAGCGCGGCGCGGAATTCCTTCGTGCCGGGCCTGGCCTTCTTCAGCGCCATCGGGATGATCTTCTCGAGCACGATCGCCGCATCGAACGCATGCGCGCCGAACTGGTTCGCGCTCTTCGCACCGAACGCCTTCTCGTACTGCTCGATGAAGCGCATGCCGATCGCCTTGCTCGGGTTGCTGTCGGGCAGCTTGGGCGCCACCAGCGCCGGGCCGGACGAGACGAACGAGCCTTCGACGTCCTTGCCGCCGACGCGGATCAGGTCGAGCGTGGCCGCGCCATGCGTCTGGTAGATCCTGCCCTTCGGGTAGCCGCGCTCGACCAGGCCCTTGTGCGGCATCGCCGCGCCGCTGCCCGAGGCCGCGATCAGGATCGCATCCGGGTTCGCGCCGACCAGCTTCAAGGCCTGGCCGGTGATGCTGGTGTCGGCCCGCGCGAAGCGCTCGACGCCGACGCTCTTGATGCCGGCCGCGGTGGCCTGCGCGGTGATGTCCTTCAGCCAGGCCTCGCCGTACGCATCGGCGTAGCCGACGAAGCCGAAGGTCTTCACGCCGGTCTTCTTCCAGTGCTCGACGATCGGGATCGCCATCACCGCGGTCGACTGCGGCAGCCGGAAGGTCCAGGCACCCTTGCCCTCGGGCAGCGGGATCGGCGACAGCGCCAGCTGCACCGTCTGCGCCTCGGCCGCCACGTCCGACATCGCGATCGCGATCGGCGTCGCCGACGAACCGACGATGAGGTCGACCTTGTCCTCGGTGACGAAGCGGCGCGCGTTCTTGACGCCGACGGTCGGGTCGGTCGCGTCGTCGAGCACGATCACGTTGAGTTTCTCGCCGGCGATCGTCGCGGGCCACAGGCTGATGCCGTTCTTGCTCGGAATGCCGAGCGCCGAGGTCGGGCCGGTCAGCGGGACGCTGACGCCGATCGTCACGTCGGCCTGTGCGCCGGCCGCGAGGGTGGCCAGCGCGGCAGCGGCCAGCCAGGTCTTCAGGTGCTTCATGGGGGTGTCTCCGTTCGGGGTCGTGATGCTGCCTGACACAGCGCGCGGATGTCATCCGGCACTGCCATGGACTTCAGTTTTCCGGTGGCATCGCGGGTCACGAAGATGCGCGTTTCGCGGCCCTCGCAGACCAGCTCGCCGTCGCGCATGACGCGGTGCAACTGCACGAAGGCCTTGCCGTGCCAGGCCTCGATGCAGGTCTCGATCTGGATCGTCTCGCCGTAGGTGACCGACTGGATGAAGCGCGTGTGGATCTCCAGCAGCGGCGTGCCGACGATGCCGCGCGTCTTCTCGAGCACGCGCCACGGCGGCACGCCGCATTGCATGAAGAACGACAGCGAGGCCGCATCCATCCAGCGCGAGAAGTTCGGGAAGAAGACGATGCCGGCCGGGTCGCAGTCGCCGAAGTTCACGGCGACGGTGTGCGTGGTGGTGCGGGATTCGCTCATGCGCGTGCGGGGACGAAGAGGCCGGGTGCGCTGCCGGCGTGCAGTTGCTCGACGAGCGCGGCCCGACAGGCCAGCACCGCGCGCTGGTTGATCGATCCCTTGTCCGTGACCTCGCCCCGGTCGATCGCCGGCGGCTCGGCCAGCAGCAACGCACGGGCGACGCGCGTCGCACTGCCGGTGCCGGTGTCGTGCAGCGCGTCGAGCCAGTGCTGGAAGAACGCACGCACCGGCGGTGCGGCCAACACCTCGGCGAGCGGCGCATCGGCCGGCAAGCCCGCGAGCACCCGGCAGCGGTCGGCGCGCGGGAACACCAGCAGCCCGATCTCGTTGCGGTTCAGTCCGGTGACGACCACGTCCTGCACGCACGGGTCGCCGACCGCGATCGCGCGGGCGCGCAGCGGGCCGACCGACACGAAGGTGCCGGTCGCGAGCTTGAAGTCCTCGGCGATGCGGCCGTCGAACGCGAGGCCGCGCTGCGGGTCGGCCGGGTCGACCAGGCGCACCGCATCGCCGCTCGCGTAGAAGCCTTCGTCGTCGAAGTGCGCGGTGGACGGCAGGCGCCAGTAGCCCGGCGCGACGTTCGGCCCGCGGTAGCGCAGCTCGGCCTTGTCGCCGCTCGGCACCAGCTTCAGCTCGATGCCCGGTGCCGGCAGGCCGATGTGGCCGGAGCGCACGTCGCCGCCGTTGGCGCAGATCGCGAACGGCGCGGTCTCGGTCATGCCGAGCCCCGTCAGCATCCGGATGCGTTCGCCGCAGGCAGCCTCGGCCAGCCGGTCGAGCTGGTCCCACACCGGCTGCGAGAGCCCGGCGCCGGCGAAGAAGAACATCTGCACGCGGCTGAACAGCGTGTCGCGCAGCGCGGCGTCGTGCTCCAGCGCGTTGGCGATCTCCTCGAAGCCCTTCGGCACGTTGAAGTAGACGGTGGGTGCGATCTCGCGCAGGTTGCGCAGCGTGTGGCCGATCAGCGCCGGCGTCGGCTTGCCGTCGTCGATGTACAGCGTGCCGCCGTTCCAGATCGTCAGCCCGACGTTGTGGTTGCCGCCGAAGGTGTGGTTCCACGGCAGCCAGTCGACCAGCACCGGCGGCGTCTCGCCGAGGCACGGGAAGCACTGCAGGATCATCTGCTGGTTGCTGCACAGCATGCGCTGCGTGTTGATCACACCCTTGGGCGCCTGCGTCGAGCCGGAGGTGAACAGGATCTTCGCGATGGTGTCGGGGCCGACGCGGGCGTGCGCCTCGTCGACCGCGTCGGTGGGCGTCGTCGCGAGCAGGTCGGCGAACTGCAGCGCATGGCGGCCCTCGACCGCGCCGGTGGCGAGCGTGAGCGGTGTTCCGGCCGGCAGCGCCGCATCGATCGCCCGCGCGTAGGCGCTGCCGTTCGCGGCGAACACCAGCCCCGGCGTCAGCGCCCCGAGGATGTGGCGCAGCTTCGCATGGTCCTGCGACAGCAGCGAATAGGCCGGCGAGATCGGCGCGCACGGCACGCCGGCCCACATCGCGCCGAGCATCAGCAGCAGGTGTTCGAGGTCGTTGTCGGAGAGGATGGCCAGCGGCCGCTCAGGGCCGAGCCCGATGTCGAGCAGCGCCTGCGCGATGCTGCGCGCGCCGTGCACCGCATCGCGGTAGCTCAGGTGCCGCCAGATGCCTTGCGCGTCGCGCTTCGCGGCGAGCGTGCGGTCGGGGGCCTTCGCGGCCCATTGCTGCAGGCGATCGGTCAGGCGCAGCGGGTGCGGCAGCAGCGGTTCGGTCGATGCGATGCGCAGGCTGCCGTCGTCACGCGGCGTGAAGCGTGCGGAGAGCGAGCCGCCGAGCGCCACCCGTCGATAACGAGGCAGCGCGGTGCTCATGACTTCGCAACCTTGCCGGCCTTGCCGTCGAGGAAGTCGCGCATGCGCTGCTTGGCCGCATCGTCGGCCTGCGCGATCGCGGCCATCAGCGATTCGGTGAACAGCCCGGCCGCCTGGCCCTGCTCGGCGATGCGCGGCAGCGCGTGCATCACCGCGAAGTTCGACAACGGCGCGTTCGACGCGATCTTGCGCGCCAGCTCGAACGCGGTCGCGAGTCCCTGCCCGTCGTCGACCAGGTACTGCGACAGCCCGATGCGCTGGCCTTCCTCGGCATCGTGCACGCGGCCGGTGAGCATCATGTCGCTCATGCGGGCGACGCCGATCAATCGCGGGATGCGTGCCGAGCCGCCGCCGCCGACAAACAGCCCGCGCTGGCCTTCGGGCAGGCCGTAGAAGCTGCTGCGCTCGGCGACGCGGATGTGCGCTGCGCTCGCGAGCTCGAGCCCGCCGCCGACCACCGCGCCGTGCAGCACCGCGACCACCGGCACACGGCCGAACTGGATCTGCTCGAAGGCGGCATGCCACGAGCGCGAATGCAGGATGCCTTCGGCGGCGCTGCGCTCCCCGAGCTCCGACAGGTCGAGCCCGGCGCAGAAATGCGTGCCCTCGCCGCTCAGCACCACGGCGCGCACGCCGGCATCGAAGCCGGCGAAGGTGCGCTGCAGCTCGGCGATCAGCGCATCGTTCAGCGCATTGCGCTTGGCGGGGCGCGCCAGGCGCACGTGGGTGACCGGGCCGTCACTCGAAACGTTCAACAGGGAGGTGCTCACGACCGGAGGTGGTTGAAGCCTGGATGGTTATGAGTCTTAAGCAAATGGCCGCCGGTCACAGCAGCAAATACCCGTACACCTCAATACGTCTCGACGTGGAAGCGCCCCTCGTCCACCAGCCGCTGGTGCAGCAGCGGCCAGTCGAGCCCCGCCCCGGCGCAGATGTCGGCCAGCGCGTCCAGCACGCCGGTCTCCATGCCCTTCAGCCCGCACAGGTAGAGGCAGGTGTCGCCGCGCAGCAGCAGGGCAATGTCGGCGGCGCGCTCGCGCAT
The DNA here is from genome assembly GCF_056403355.1 of Rhizobacter sp. P2_H3. Taxonomy (NCBI): domain Bacteria; kingdom Pseudomonadati; phylum Pseudomonadota; class Betaproteobacteria; order Burkholderiales; family Sphaerotilaceae; genus Rhizobacter; species Rhizobacter sp. P2_H3. The sequence continues at coordinate 4,772 of NZ_JBFUFQ010000015.1, forward strand.
CAGGTCCTGCACGTAGCGGCGCGGCTGCCCCGGCACGCGCGAGAACGCGAGCGAGGTGTCGATGAACGAGGCCGGCAGCTTGGTCAGCGGCCCGAAGTACGGCAGCTCCTCCGGCCGGCGCGCGCCGAAGAACAGCATCAGCCCGCCGTAGACCGGCTTGCCCGCCGTCATCAGCCGGCGCCGGTGCTCGGTCATCGCCCGCATCGGCGCCGCGCCGGTGCCGGTGCACACCATCAACAGGTTCGAGCCTGCATGGTTGGGCATCAGGAAGCGGTCGCCGAACGGGCCGCAGACCTGCACCGTGTCGCCCTTGCGCAGGTCGCACAGGTAGTTCGACGCGACGCCGTGCACCGGCCGGCCGTCATGGTCGCTCGTGACCCGCTTCACCGTCAGCGACACGTTGTTGTAGCCCTCGCGCTCGCCGCTGCGCGGGCTCGCGACCGAGTACATGCGCAGGTAGTGCGGCTTGCCGGCGCCATCGACGCCGGGCGGCACGATGCCGATCGACTGGCCCTCGAGCAACGGAAAGAACTGCGTGCCGAAATCGAGCACCAGGTGGTGGATGTCGCCCTCGGCGTCGGCCGCGGTCAGCCGGAAGTTGCCGGCCACCGTCGCCTGCACCGGCTTCTTCAGCGTGTGCAGGTTCAGGTAGGGATGCGCGGCCGACCACGGCGGCCGCGGCGAGCTGGGCGACACCGCGGCGTTCGCCTGCGGCGGCACCTCGGACGCGGGCGACACACCCACGCCACCGCCTGCCTCCGCCGGCGCCTGCGCGAGCGCCGGCACCTCCTGCTTCGGCGGCAGCTCGTCCCAGCCGAACTGCGCCTCGATCGAGTAGGCCGCCGCCTTCGGCACCGGGTGCCAGTGGTCGATGCTGCCGGTCGGGCACGGCGACACGCAGGCCTGGCAGCCGTTGCAGATGGCCGCATCGACGACGTAGTTGCGGTCGTCGTGCGTGATCGCGTCGACCGGGCAGGTCTCCTCGCAGGTGTTGCAGCGGATGCAGACCTCGGGGTCGATCAGGTGCTGCTGGATGAAGACGACCGGTTCCATCACATCCTCAATTGAAGCGCACGTACTCGAAGTCGACCGGCTGCTTGTTGATGCCGATCGGCGGCGGCGCGATCCAGTTCGCGTACTTGCCGGGCTCGACCACGCGGCCCATCAGCGACGCGACGTAGGCACGGTCTTCCTCGCTCGCGAGCCATTCGCGCACATGGGCCTGCCATTCGATCTCGCCGATCACCCGGCCATCGGGGCTCACGCGCAACCCGGCGAAGCTGCCGATGTGGCGATTGAACGCCTTGTGCGGCACGCTCAGCCGGAACGCGATGCCGGCCTTCTCGATCACCTTGTTCCAGCGGTTCACGCCGGCCGACGAGTCGCGGATGTAGTCGTCGCGCAGCACCTCGTTCAGCGCGTTGAGCATCGGCACCTCCTTGTCGACCAGCACGCCGTCGCGCACGTCGAGGATCTTGTAGTGGGCGCCCTTCAGCACGTGGTCGTCGGCCCGCTTGCCTTCCTCGTAGCGGCCCTTCAGGCCCGAGCTGTAGAAGATCGCCGCGTTGCTCGACTGGTCGGCACCGAACAGGTCGATCGTCACGCTGTAGTGGAAGTTCAGGTAGCGCTGGATCGTCGGCAGGTCGATCACGCCGTGGCGCCGCAGCTCGGCCGGGTCCTCGATGCCGGTCTGCTTCATCACCTCGCAGGTGCGCTGGATCACGCGCGACACCCCCGATTCGCCGACGAACATGTGGTGCGCCTCTTCGGTCAGCATGAAGCGCGTGGTGCGCGACAGCGGGTCGAACGCGCTCTCGGCCAGCGCGCACAGCTGGAACTTGCCGTCGCGGTCGGTGAAGTAGGTGAACATGTAGAACGCCAGCCAGTCGGGCGTCTCTTCATTGAAGGCGCCGAGGATGCGCGGGTTGTCCTGGTCGCCGGAGCGGCGCTCGAGCAGCGCCTCGGCCTCCTCGCGGCCGTCGCGGCCGAAGTGCTTGTGCAGCAGGTAGACCATCGCCCACAGGTGGCGGCCTTCCTCGACGTTCACCTGGAACAGGTTGCGCAGGTCGTACTGGCTGGGCGCCGTCTTGCCGAGGTGGCGCTGCTGCTCGACCGAGGCCGGCTCGGTGTCGCCCTGCGTGACGATGATGCGGCGCAGGTTGGCACGGTGCTCGCCGGGCACGTCCTGCCAGGCGGCCTCGCCGCGGTGGTCGCCGAAGCCGATCGTGCGGTCGGCCTCGGGCTGCGCGAGGAAGATGCCCCAGCGGTAGTCGGGCATCTTCACGTGGCCGAACTGCGCCCAGCCGTCGGGCGTGGTGCTGGTGGCGGTGCGCAGGTAGACATCGAAGCCGTGCGAGCCGTCGGGGCCCATGTCCTGCCACCAGTTCAGGTAGTTGGGCTGCCAGTGCTCGAGCGCACGCTGCAGCGTCCGGTCCTCGGACAGGTTGACGTTGTTGGGGATCTTGTCGGTGTAGTTGATGCTGGACATGGGTCAGATTCGTTTCCAGTCGAACTGGGCCTTGTGCCCGGTGCCGTAGACCTTCAGCGCGCCCGCTTCGCCGACGGCGTTCGGGCGGTTGAAGATCCAGTTCTGCCAGGCGGTCAGCCGGCCGAAGATGCGGGTCTCCATGCTCTCGGTGCCGGCGAAGCGCAGGTTGGCTTCCAGGCCGGTCAGCGCGTCGGGCGACAGGCTCGCGCGCTCCTCGAGCGCGATGCGGATCTCGTCGGCCCAGTCGATGTCGTCGGGTGCCGCGGTGACGAGGCCGAGCGCGAGCGCCTCGTCGGCATCGAGCAGGCGGCCCTGCGTCGCCTGCACCGCCCCGATCTCGCCGGCATCGCGGTGGAAGCGGCGCTGCAGGCGCGTCTCGCGGCTCACCATCTGCAGGTCGTCGAAGTTGAACGCCGACAGCGCGATGCGCGGCGCCGCAGCGGGCTCGTCGGGCAGCGCCCGCATGTAGATGCGATCGGCGGCGAGTGCGATCTCGAGCAGCGAGCCGGCAAAGCACGCGCCGCGATCCACCAGCGCGAACAGCGAGCGCGACGACACGTCGAGCCGCGCCAGCGTGCGCCGCAACAGGCCGATGGTCTCGCGCACCAGCCAGTGCGAACGGTGCGCGTGCAGCGTCGCGTCGAGCGCGAGCACCGCGTCGACCGCGCCCTGCGTCTTCAGCAGCCAGGTGCCGATCTCGGGCTCGTTGGTGCGCAGGTGCAGGATCGCGTCGTCGAGCTCGCGCGCCATCTGCAGCGGGTACCAGGCCGCGCCGGCGGCCTCGATGCCGGCGAGGTCGGCCGGCTGCGCGCCCGCGGGTCCGCGCACCGTCAGCGTCGCATGGCGCGCGGCGCGGTCGATCTGCACGTCGACGTGGCCGTAGGCCAGGCCATTCGCCGACACCTGCTTCACGAGCCGCGGCAGCGGCACGCCGCGCGCATCGGCCGGCCGGTCGCTCGTCGCGGCCAGCTCGCGCGCCCGCTCCTGCACGCGCTGCGCGAAGGCCTGCGTCTTCACCGCCTCGTCGACCAGCCGCCAGTCCACCGCCTTCTTGCCGCGCACGCCTTCGCTGGTGGTGCAGAAGATGTCGGCATGGTCGTGGCGCACGCGGCGCTTGTCGGTCAGGCGCGTCAGCCCGCCGGTGCCGGGCAGCACGCCGAGCAGCGGCACCTCGGGCAGGCTGACGGCCGACGAGCGGTCGTCGACCAGGATGATCTCGTCGCAGGCCGCCGCCAGCTCGTAGCCGCCGCCGGCGCAGGCGCCGTTCACCGCGGCCAGGAACTTCAGGCCGCTGTGCCGGCTGCTGTCTTCGAGCCCGTTGCGCGTCTCGTTCGTGAACTTGCAGAAGTTGACCTTCCAGCCGTGGCTGGACAGGCCGAGCATGAAGATGTTGGCACCCGAGCAGAACACCCGGTCCCGGCCGCTGGTGAGGATCACCGTGCGCACCGCCGGGTGCTCGAAGCGGATGCGCTGCACCGCGTCATGCAGCTCGATGTCGACGCCGAGGTCATAGCTGTTCAGCTTCAGCTTGTAGCCCGCGCGCAGCCCGCCGTCCTCGCTGACGGCCATCACGAGCGTCGCAACCTGGCCTTCGACGCTCAGCCGCCAATGGCGGTAGCGGTCGGGATGGGTCTCGTAGTCGACCGGGGAGTCAACAGGGAAAGCGGCAGGAGGGACATTTGTCATGGGGGCATCTCCGGCAAGCGGCAACATGCTGCACGCTCGGCAATGAAGATGCAATTTAGTGCATGCGGCCGCCAGCGTCAACCCGCCAGCCGGATCGTGCCCCTCAATTGGTCCTGCAGGGCCGTGAATGCGGCCTCCATGGTCTTGTCGCTGGTGTCGAACACCTCGTCGGCCTTCGAGTAGAAGGCGGCGCGGCTCTCGAGGATGCGCCGCAGGTCGTTCATCGCCTCGGCATTGCCCGACATCGGCCGGGTGTCGCCCTGCGCCAGCACGCGGTTCATGTGCTCCTCGGGCGAGGCGCGCACCCACACGGTGTAGCAGTGCGCCAGCAGCATGTTGAAGGTGGCCGGGTCGGAGACGATGCCGCCGGGCGTCGCGATCACCGCGCGCGGGTAGCGCTGGATGCACTCCTCCAGCGCGCGCCGCTCGTGGCGCCGGTAGGCGGCCGGGCCGTACAGCGAATGGATCTCGGAGACGCTGCAGCCGGCCACCGCCTCGATGTGGCGGTTCAGCTCGACGAAGGGCACGGCCCAGCTGTCGGCCAGCATCTTGCCGAGCGTGCTCTTGCCGGCGCCGCGCAGGCCGATCAGCGCGACCCGCTGGCGCCGCGCCGCCTGGCTGGCCGGCGCGCCGAACACCGAGGCCAGCGCGGAGCGCGCCTGCGCGAGCTCCGATTCGCTGCGGCCGCGCAGGATCTCGCGGATCATCAGCCACTCCGGCGAGCTGGCCGTCTCGTCGCCGACCAGCTCCGCCAGCGTGCAGTTCAGGGCCTGCGCGAGCTGCCGCAGGAACTGCACCGACGCATTGCCGACCCCCATCTCGACATTGGCCAGGTGCCGCTCGGACACGTCGGCCACCTTGGCCAGGCTCTTGCGTGTCAGGCCGCGCCGGGATCGCAGTGCCCGCGTGCGCTCGCCCAGGGCGGCCAGGAACGGGTCTTTGTCGGTGGTCGGATCAGGTTCGCCTTCCGGCGCGGGGGGCGAGTTCGGGATTCGGTCCAAGGGTATGTCCGTAACGAGGTCGATCGGGACTGCTGGCTATACTGAAATTCAGTGCAACATATTGCATAAACCGATCGCTGCACTGTCTGTGAATGCATTATGCGGAGATCGGGTCGGCTTGAGGTAAAACCGCGGCCGGCCCGTCAGGAGAACAGCATGCCCGCGAACCCCGCCGTGGTGGCGCCGCCCGAACGATTCAACGTCGCAGCCCACCTGCTGCAGCGCAACGCGGGCCGTGCCGCGAAGACCGCCTACATCGACGACGACGGCCGGCTCAGCTACGGCGAACTGGCCGACCGCGTGCGGCGCTGCGCCGCCGGCCTGCTGCGCCTGGGGCTGCGCCGCGAGGAGCGCGTGCTGCTGCTGATGCTGGACACGGTGGACATGCCGGTGGCCTTTCTCGGTGCGCTGTATGCCGGGCTGGTGCCGGTGCCGGTCAACACGCTGCTGCCGGCCGCGGACTACGGCTACCTGCTGGCGCACAGCGGCGCCCGTGCGCTGGTGGTGTCGGGCGCACTGTGGCCGGTGGCGCAGCAGGCGCTGGCCACGCTCGCCGACCAGCCGGCCGTCGTGCTGTCCGGCGCCGCGGCGGCCGAGGGTGCGACCCCGTTCGCCGCGCTGCTCGACACCCCGCCGCTGGCCGCCCCCGCCGACACGCACGCCGACGACTTCGCGTTCTGGCTCTATTCATCCGGCTCCACCGACAAGCCCAAGGGCACGGTGCACAGCCATGCCAACCTGTACTGGACCGCCGCGCTGTACGGCCAGCCGGTGCTCGGCGTGCGCGAAGACGACATCGTGTTCTCGGCCGCCAAGCTGTTCTTCGCGTACGGGCTCGGCAATGCGCTGACGTTTCCGCTGAGCGTCGGTGCGACCGTCGTGCTGATGGCCGAACGGCCGACGCCGGCCGCGGTCTTCAAGCGCCTGACGCAGCACCGCCCGACCGTGTTCTGCGGCGTGCCGACGCTGTACGTCGCGCTGCTCGCGAACGAGGCGCTGCCACCGCGCGACGCGGTCGCGCTGCGCGTGTGCGCCTCGGCCGGCGAAGCACTGCCGCGCGAGGTCGGTGAACGCTTCAGCGCGCACTTCGGCTGCGACGTGCTCGACGGCATCGGCTCGACCGAGATGCTGCACATCTTCCTGTCCAACCGCGCCGGCGCGCTGCGCTACGGCTGCACCGGCAAGCCGGTGCCGGGCTACGAGCTCGAGCTGCGCGGCGACGACGGCCGCCCGGTCGCGCCCGGCGAGATCGGCGACCTGTTCATCCGCGGGCCGAGCGCCGCGCTGCTGTACTGGACCAGCCGCGACAAGACGCGCTCGACCTTCCTGGGCGACTGGGTGCGCAGCGGCGACAAGTACGTGGTCGATGCCGACGGCTGGTACACCTACGCCGGCCGCAGCGACGACATGCTGAAGGTCAGCGGCCAGTACGTGTCGCCGATCGAGGTCGAGTCGGCGCTGATGGGCCACGCGGCAGTGATGGAGTGCGCGGTGATCGGCCTGGCCGATGCGCAGGGGCTGACGAAGACGCGCGCCTACGTCGTGCCGAACAAGGGCCACGTGGCGGGCCCCGAGCTCGAAGCCGCGCTGAAGGCCTTCGTGAAGACGCGGCTCGCACCGCACAAGACGCCGCGCGAGATCCTCTTCACGACCGAGCTGCCGAAGACGGCGACCGGCAAGATCCAGCGCTTCAAGCTGCGCGCCTTGAACGAGGCATCGGCCTGACGCATGGTCGGACGCCGCTACGCCGAACCGATCCAGTTCGCCGAGCTCGACGGGCTCGGCCGTCCGCTGCGCCTCGAGTACCAGTGGGTCGGCGATGCGGCCTCGACGCGGCCGGTGGTCGTGTTCCTGCACGAAGGGCTGGGCTCGCTCGCGATGTGGAAGAACTTTCCGCGCCAGCTCTGCGAAGCGCACGGCCTGCGCGGCCTGGTGTACTCGCGCTACGGCTACGGCCAGTCGACGCCGAAGCCGCCCGGCGAGCGCTGGCCGGTCGATTTCATGCACGTGCAGGCGCGCGAGGTGCTGCCGGCCCTGCTGCGGCAGCTCGGCGTCGCGCGGCCCTGGCTGTTCGGCCACAGCGATGGCGGCAGCATCGCGCTGCTGCATGCGGCGTCGCACCCGACCGCGGGCGTCGTCGCGATGGCGCCGCACATCGTCGTCGAGGCGCTGAGCATCGCGAGCATCGAGCGCGCCCGCCACACCTATGAAACCACCGACCTGCCGCAGCGCCTGGGCCGCTACCATGCAGACGCGGAATCGGCGTTCCGCGGCTGGAACGACATCTGGCTCGATCCGTCGTTCCGCGGCTGGAGCATCGAAGACGAGCTGGCCGCGGTCCCCTGCCCGGTGCTGGCGCTGCAAGGCGTCGACGACGAGTACGGTACGCTGGAGCAGATCCGCGGCATCGCGCGGCGTGCCCCGCAGACGCGCCTGCTGGAGATCGCGGACTGCGGCCACTCGCCGCACCGCGATCAACCCGACCTCGTGATCCACGAAGCCGGCCGCTTCATCACCGGGTTGTCCGATCCTCTCGAATCCTGAACCTCACGGAGACTGGCATGCACCTGATCAAGTTCCCGGCCCTCGCGGCCCTGGCGATGTCGATGGCGGGCGGCGCGGCCCATGCGCAGGCCACCGGCCCGATCAAGGTCGGCTTCATGCTGCCCTACACCGGCACCTACGCGAGCCTGGGCACGATGATCGAGAACGGCTTCAGGCTGTACGTGCAGGAGCAGGGCGGCAAGCTCGGCGGCCGCGAGATCCAGTACTTCAAGGTCGACGACGAATCCGAGCCGGCCAAGGCCACCGACAACGTCAACAAGCTGATCAAGCGCGACCAGGTCGACGTGCTGGTCGGCACGGTCCATTCGGGCGTCGCGCTCGGCATGGCGAAGGCGGCCAAGGAGAGCAATACGCTGCTGATCATCCCGAACGCCGGTGCCGACGCGATCACCGGCCCGCTGTGCTCGCCGAACATCGTGCGCAGCTCGTTCTCGAACTGGCAGCCGGGCTACTCCACCGGCGTCGTGATGGCGCAGAAGGGCCACAAGCGCGCGATGACGATCACCTGGAACTACGCGGCCGGCAGCGAGGCCGTCAAGGGCTTCACCGAGGCCTTCGAGAAGGGCGGCGGCAAGGTCGTGAAGGACCTGAACCTGCCGTTCCCGAACGTCGAGTTCCAGGCGCTGCTGACCGAGATCGCCGCGCAGAAGCCCGACGCGGTGTACGCGTTCTTCGCCGGCGGCGGCGCGGTGAAGTTCGTCAAGGACTATGCCGCCGCGGGCCTGAACAAGACCATCCCGCTGTACGGCTCGGGCTTCCTGACCGACGGCACGCTCGAGGCCCAGGGCGCCGCCGCGCAGGGCCTGCTGACCACGCTGCACTACGCCGACAACCTCGACACGCCGCGCAACAACGCGTTCCGCAAGAGCTTCGCGCTCGCGTACAAGGCGAATGCCGACGTCTACGCGGTGCAGGGCTACGACGCGGCGCAGATCCTCGCGGCCGGCCTCAACGCGGTGAAGGGCGACCTCGCGAAGCGCGAGGCGCTGACCACCGCGATGCGCAAGACGACGGTCGACAGCCCGCGCGGCAAGTTCACGCTGTCGGCGGCCGGCAACCCGGTGCAGGACATGTACCTGCGCGAGGTGAAGGGCGCGAACAACGAGTTCAAGTCGATCGCCGTGAAGGCGTTGGCTGACCCCGCCCGCGGCTGCAAGCTCTGAGGTGGATGCCACCACCTTCCTCGTCCAGTGCCTGAACGCCGTCCAGTACGGCCTGCTGCTGTTCCTGGTGGCCAGCGGGCTGACGCTGATCTTCGGGATCATGGGCGTGATCAATCTCGCGCACGGCAGCTTCTACATGATCGGCGCCTACCTCGCGTTCGCGCTGGCACCGTACTTCACCGATCAGTTCGTGCTGATGCTCGTGGTCGGCACGCTGCTGGCGGCGGCCTTCGGCTTCGTGCTGGAGTGGGCGTTCTTCAGCTTCCTGTACCAGCGTGAGCACTTGCAGCAGGTGCTGATGACGTATGCGCTGATCCTGGTGTTCGAGGAGTCGCGCAGCCTGCTGCTCGGCAACGACGTGCACGGCGTGCAGCCGCCCGCGTGGCTGGCCGGCAGCATCGCGCTCGGCGAGCTGATGTCGTACCCGGTGTACCGGCTGTTCGCGTCGGCCGCCTGCCTCGCGATCGCGGCGCTGCTGTACCTGGTGGTCAACCGCACGCGGCTCGGGATGATGGTGCGCGCCGGTGCCAGCAACCGCGACATGGTGCGCGGGCTCGGCATCGACATCCGGCTGCTGTACCGCGGCGTGTTCGCGGCCGGCGTCGCGCTCGCGGCGCTGGCCGGCATGATCGCCGCGCCGATGTCGTCGGTGTACCCGGGCATGGGCGGCAGCGTGCTGATCGTCAGCTTCGTGATCGTCGTGATCGGCGGCATCGGCTCGATCACCGGCGCGCTGGTCGCGTCGCTGCTGGTCGGCTTCGTCGACACCTTCGGCAAGGTGTTCTTCGCCGAGCTGAGCGGCATCGGCATCTACCTGCTGATGGCGATCGTGCTGGTGTGGCGGCCCGAAGGCCTGATGCGGCGGGGGCATTGATGGCGCTCGCGGGGTCTCGTGGGTTGCCGCAGGTCGCGCCGCTGGCGATCCTGCTCGCGCTGGCGCTGCTGCCGGCGGTGCTGTCGCCGTACCTGATGGACCTGACCGTCAAGATCCTGATCTCGGCGATCTTCGCGCTGAGCCTGCAGCTGCTGGTCGGCGCGACCGGGCTGGTGAGCCTCGGGCACGCGGCCTTCCTCGGCATCGGCGCCTACGTGACGGTACTCGCGTCGCCGCAGGGCGAAGGCGCGTCGCTCTGGTGGCTGCTGCCGGCGGCGATGGGCGGCGCGGCCGCGTACGCGCTGTTCGTCGGCGCGCTGAGCCTGCGCACCCGCGGCGTGTACTTCATCATGGTGACGCTCGCGTTCGCGCAGATGGCCTACTTCGTCTTCCACGACACCAAGCTCGGCGGCGGCAGCGATGGCATCTACCTGTACGTGCGGCCGGTGCTGCGGCTGGGCGACACCACGCTGCTCGACCTCGAGAACAAGCACCAGGTCTACGGCCTGGTGCTGGCCTCGCTCGCGTTCACCTGGGGCGGGCTCGCGCTGCTGCTGCGCTCGCGCTTCGGCCATGCGCTGCAGGGCATCCGCGTCAACGAGGCGCGCATGCGGGCGGTCGGCTTCCGCACCTACGGCTACAAGCTCGCGGCCTTCGTGATCGCCGGCGCGCTGGCCGGGCTGGCCGGCGCGCTGCTCGCGATCCAGGACGGCGTCGTCAACCCAGAGCTGCTGTCGTGGCACGAATCGGGCGCGGTGCTGCTGATGATCATCCTCGGCGGCCTCGGCCCGCTGCGCGGCGCGATCGTCGGCGCGGTGGCGTTCACGCTGCTGAAGGAGCTGTTCGCGAGCGAAGGGCTGGTCGGGCCGCTGGCGGCGCACTGGCAAATGACGCTCGGCTTCACGATCATCGCGTTCGTTGCGTTGCTGCCGCGCGGCATCGTCGGCATCCGTTGGCGCCGGGGGGCCGCATGAGCGCGCTGATCCAGGCGAGCGGCCTGTCGCGCACCTTCGGCGGCCTCGCGGCCGTCGACGCGGTCTCGCTCGACCTGCGGCTCGGCGAGGTGCACGCCGTGATCGGCACCAACGGCGCCGGCAAGTCGACGCTGATCAACCTGCTGTCGGGCGAGCTGCCGGCCAGCGCCGGGCAGATCCGCTTCGGCGACGACGACATCACCGGCTGGTCGCAACCGCGCCGGGCGCGCGCCGGCATCGGCCGCAGCTACCAGCGCACCACCATCTTCGACAGCTTCAGCGTGCTGGAGAACTGCCGGCTCAGCGCGCAGGCCGCGCTGCAGCGGCCGTGGCAGGTGTGGCAATCGGCGCAGCGCTGCAGCACCAGCCTCGAGGTGGCCGGGCAGGCGCTGCAGGCCGCGGGCCTCGCCGACAGCGCCGCCCACCTCGCCGGCACGCTCAGCCACGGCCAGAAGCGCCAGCTCGAGATCGCGATGTGCCTGGCCACCCGGCCGCGCGTGCTGCTGCTCGACGAGCCGCTGGCCGGCATGGGCGCCGAGGAGACCGAGCGCATGCTCGCGCTGCTGCAGTCGCTGAAGGCGGGCCACGCGATCCTGCTGGTCGAGCACGACATGGACGCGGTGTTCCGCATCGCCGACCGCATCACGGTGATGGTCAACGGCGCGGTCATCGCCTGCGACGCACCGCAGCGCATCCGCGAGCATCCGCAGGTGGTGACGGCCTACCTCGGCGAGGCGCACGCATGAACACGGTGCCGCTCGTGGAGATCGACGGGCTGCATGCCGGCTACGGTGACAGCCGCGTGCTGCACGGCGTGTCGTTCGCGGTGCCGGCCGGCAGCGCGCTCGGCCTGCTCGGGCGCAACGGCATGGGCAAGACGACGCTGATCCGCACGCTGATGGGCTACCTGCGGCCAAGCGCCGGCCGGGTGCGCTGGCAGGGCCGCGACGTGACCGGCTGGCCGCCGGAGCGCATCGCGCGGCTCGGCGCCGGCTACGTGCCCGAGGGCCGCGGCATCTTCCCGAACCTGTCGGTGCGCGAGAACCTCGTGATGGCCGCGCGCGCCGCGGCCGACGGGCAGCGGCCGTGGACGCTGGAGCGCGTGCTGGAGACATTTCCGCGCCTCGGCGAGCGCCTCGCACACGGCGGCCAGCAGCTCTCCGGCGGCGAGCAGCAGATGCTCGCGATCGGGCGTGCGTTGATGACGAGCCCGCAGTTGCTGATCCTCGACGAAGCGACCGAAGGCCTGGCGCCGCTGGTGGTGGCCGAGATCTGGCGCGTGATCGCGCAGATCCGCGCGAGCGGCATCAGCACGCTGATCGTCGACCGCAACGTGCGGCGCGTGCTGGAGCACACCGACCAGGCGGTGGTGCTGGAGAAGGGGCGGATCGTGTGCGCGGCGGCCTCGTCGACACTCGCCGGCGACCCGGCGGCGCTCGCGCGCTGGCTGGGCGTCTGACGCTCGGACCCGCCTGCGTACGCAGCGATACGCCGCGTTACCGCCTGTCGCCAGGGCTGCCGTTTTTTGCGCTGCATGACCCCGACGGCGAAGCGGGCTTCCCTTTTGTGTCAGCTGCGTCAGCATCCGTTTCACCGGCCTCCGGCAGGCGAGTGCTTCCCAACATCGCCCGCAAGCCGCGCCGGCGCTTGCTTCGTGCAGCCATGCACCGGTTCGGATTCTCGCCACGCACCCGCCTGGACGCGTCCGGCAGCGGTGGCTTGCTTTTTGCGCTGTAGAACGCATTCCGGCCACGAGCCGGGCGGCTGTGCGTTGGGAGCGCGACACCATGAACTTTCTGCCACGGCTGCTGGTGCTCAGCGCCGCGATCTCGGGCTTGCTGCTGACCGGCGGCTGCACCACCACGGCCAGCGCGATCATGAGCGCCACCGGCATCGCGACCGACTCCAGCCCGACCTGGGAAATCATCAAGCACATCCACGCCAAGTTCACCGAGGGCGATCCGCAGTCCTGCGCGGCGCTGAACTCGGCCCAACGGGCACTCACCGCACGCTGCCTGCCGTTCCAGCCCGGCAGCCTGAAGGTCGCCGACATCCGCGCCAGCGGCTTCCAGGAATGCACGCTGACGATCGCGGCACGCGATCCGCAGTTCTGGCCGGTGCTGCCGGAGTTGCTCGACAAGGGCGCGCAGCCCGAGACCTGCTACCAGCCGCCGATGGTCGCACTGGCGCGTTCGCCGAATCCGGTCGACTTCTCGAAGGCCTCGCCGCAGACGCTGCGCTCGCTGCGCTTCCTGGCCGAGGCCGATTCGCGCTCGGTGAACCATGACGTGCTGCGCCTGCTGAGCTCGCCGAGCGCGCGCGCCGCCGGGCTCGACGACGTGATCGCGCAGTGGTCGGACCAGGGCGACCTGGCGGTCGGCCAGCTGGCCTTCAGCCCGCTGAGCGCCCTGCACCCGAGCGCGTTGCAGACGCCGCTCGCGGCCAAGCTCGAGGCCGCCGGTCATACCGCGAAATCCGGCCTGGGCCCGTACCAGGGCAAGCTGGCGGCCGGGTTCGAAGAGGCGCTGCGCACCTCCGACTATGCGGCGCTCGAATGGTGGTTCAAGCGCGAGCCGAAGCTGGTCGACAAGGTGCCGTCGACGCAGGGGCAGCAGCTGCCGTGGATTCCGCTGGCGCGCGTCGTGGTGCCGGCGTTCATGAACGACGAGCGTGCGCAGACGCAGATGGTGAGCTTCCTGCTGAGCCATGGCGCGAACCCGTGGCAATCGCTGCCGTACCAGCCGACCCAGACGGTGGTGGGCTTCGCGAAGACGCTGAAGAGCCCGACGGTGGCGCTGCTCGAGGCCCCGAAGGTGCCGGCGGCGACGACGATGGCGGCCAACGGCGGCAACAGCGGCCAGGCCGAGTAGGGATCAGTCCCCGGCGGCCGGTTCGCCGCTGTCGAGGAACGGCCACCCCAGCACCTCCGCAAGGCGGTGCACCACCCACACCGCCTCGTCCTTCGACACCACCGGGCCGGCCTGCAGGCCGCGCAGGCAATCGGCAAGCACCGACGCCTGCGAAGCCCCGGTGCCGAAATGCTGGGCGCTCGCGCGCTCGCTCAGGTGCTGCGACAGGTCCTCGCACAGCTCGTAGCGCTCGCGCAGTTCGGTCAGTGGCACGGTGAGGCGCTGGCGCGCGTCGGTGTACAGCGCGTAGAAGCTCGGCGGAACGTGGATTTGATACTCATCGGACATCGCGCCGATGATGCCAGCCTTCGTTGCAGCAGCGTCGCGATCTACAGGTCGTCGAACAGCCCGGGCTCGCTGCCGATGCGGGCGCGCTCGATGCCGAGCAGCCGGCGCTTCATGTCGACGCCGCCCGGCGACGAGAACCCACCGGAGCGTCCGCCCGCCGCCAGCACGCGGTGGCACGGCACGATCGGCGGAAACGGGTTGCTGCCCATCGCCTGGCCGACCGCACGCGCAGCGCCGGGCTCGCCGAGCTGCTGCGCGATCTCGCCATAGCTGCGGGTCTCGCCGGGCGGGATCGCCAGCGCGATCGCGTAGGCACGGCGGTGGAAATCGGGCTGCCCGGTCATGTCGAGCGGCGAGCCGGACAGGTCGACGCGCTCGCCTTCCATCAATGCTTGCAGGCGGTCGATCACGACCTGGATGTCCTGCGGCGCCAGGCCCTCGATCGACTCCGGCAGCCGTCGCTGGATGCGCCGGCGCAAGGCCGCCTCGTCGGCATCGGGCAGCCAGCTGCCGACGATGCCTTGCGCGCCCCACGCGATCGCGCAGGGCCCGATGGCGGTGGCGAACACGGCGTGGCGAACGTTGTTCATCGCGTCACGCGATGCCGATGTATTTGTGCGTCTGCACGCTCAGGTGCCACAGCGGATGGGCCAGGCAATAGGCCACCGCCTGCTCGGTGTTGCGCTTGCGCTCGAGGTTGTCCATCGGCTGCAGGAAGAAGTGGTCGAACTTCAGCGCCGCGAAGCGCTCGGGCATCGCCTTCGGCTGCGGGTAGACGAGCTTGAGCTCGTGGCCCTGCGTCAGCACCAGCTCGGCATCGGCCTTCGGGCTGACGCAGATCCAGTCGATCCCCTCGGGTGCGGGCTGCGTGCCGTTGGTCTCGACGGCGATCTCGAAGCCCTGGGCGTGGAAGGCGTCGACCAGCGCCTCGTCGAGCTGCAGCAGCGGCTCGCCGCCGGTGCACACGACGAACGGCCGGCCGGTGTGCGGCTTCGGCCAGTGCGACGCGACGGCCTGCGCCAGCGCGAGCGCGGTGTCGAACTTGCCACCGTTGACGCCGTTGGTGCCGACGAAGTCGGTGTCGCAGAACTGGCAGACGGCCGCCGCGCGGTCCTGCTCGCGGCCGGACCACAGGTTGCAGCCGGCGAAGCGGCAGAACACCGCGGGGCGCCCGGCCTGGGCGCCCTCGCCTTGCAGCGTGTAGAAGATTTCCTTGACCGCATAGGTCATGCTGCGTCCTTCCGTTCGTTCACGCGTCCGTTCGTGCGTCGATTCAGATCGGGATCGCGAGGCCGGCCTGCGCCTCGGCCTGGTCGGCGATCACGATGGCGCCACAGCCGCGCGTTTCGTAGAGGTCGACGCGATCGACCATCGGCAGCACGGCGCGTGCCTCCTTCAGGATCCATGCGGCGAGTGTGGCGGTATCGCAGTCGGCGAGGCCTTCGATCTCGTACAGGGGGCGGTGGTCGAGCGCCTTGAAGATCGGATCGAACAGCGTCTTCACGTCGCCGAAGTCGACCGTCCAGCCCATCAGCGTATCGAGCGGTGCGGCCAAGTGCAGCCGCAGCGTGTAGGTGTGGCCGTGGATGCGGCGCAGCGGGCTGCCGTCGGGTGCGTGCTTGAGCTGCAGCGCGCTGTCGAGCGTGAACTCCTTCCAGATGCGGTGGTGGTGGCCGTCGTAGTTGGCGCCGCACGAGGCGGTTTCGTAGACGGTGATCCACGAGAGTTCGGGCAGCGTGGGCTTCAGGCGCTCCCACAGCCAGCTCGACATCAGCTCGCTGGTCGGGTTCTGCAGGCCGGGCAGGTCGTTCAGGCAGCCGTAGTTCAGCTCGTGGTGCAGCGGGGCCCAGCAGTCGTCGAGGTGGTCGTAGTCGATGCTGAGGTCGCGCGCGCCGAGGTCCTGGTTGGCGTGCACGATGACCTCGAAGCCATGGCCGTGCATGCGGCCGCACTTGTGGCCGAGCGGCACGTTCGGCAGCTTGTGCGCGGCCTGGAAGAGGTAGCGGCGCCAGACATGGGCCTGGCCGGCGGCATCGAGGTCGACACCGCCGTGCGCGGTGCTCTGGATGCCGAGTTGCGTGATGCCGGGGGCGTCGAGCTGCGAGCGGATCCAGCGCGCGAGGTTCTCGTCGGTGGGCTGCGTGACGATGTCGTTGAGCAGGCGGTAGTCGAGCTGGGCGGTGCGCGATTCGAGATCGGCGCGCAGGCGTTCGACCTCGCCACCGGGAAAGGCGGCCCAGCCGTGCGGCAACTCGGCGCGCAGCGTCGCGAGGAAGCTGTGGCCATGCAGGCGGCGCGAGCGATGGCCTGCGGGCAGCAGGCTGACCTCGCAGGCGGACTCGAAACCGCTGGCGGCGCAGTGGAGGGTCTTGATCGGCACGCTGTCTCTGTGGGAGTCTGGAAGCAGGAACGCCCACGGTCCGTGGGCGTTGCGCGGCGCCGTCCACGGGCGCTCCGGAGGGCCATTTTAGCGAGGGTCGAAAACCCCGTCGCGGCCTGTGGAGGCCTTACTTCTGTTCGTCGGCGGGGTTCACGAAGTGCCGTCCGCCGGGACCCATGCCGGTCACTTGAACGATGGTCTCGTCCCGCACTTCGACGAAGTGGGGGACGTTGGCCGGCTCGGTGTAGAAGCTGCCCGCGGGCAGGGCTTTCAGGGCCTTGGCATCCCACTTCTCGCCATAGCCCGTGTACCAAGTGCCGGACAGCACGGTGATCTGCCGGAAATCGGGGTGCGTGTGCGGGGCAAGCTTGTAGCCGGCGGGCACTTTCAGTCGGATCGTGTAAGGCCCCGGCTTGGCCGGGTCGCCGATCAGGATCGCCTGGGAGATGCCGCGCACGGCGAGGCCGCCCGTGTCCCATTTCATTTCTTCCGGCGTCAAGGTGACCACGCCTGCATCAGCAGCTTGGGCGATCACGTTGCACGACAGCACAGCCGCCGCGCACAGAAACAAGATTGTTGGTTTGATGTTCATGGTTGACCCTGTTGAATCTGCAGGACTGCAGGACCTGCATGTCGCAAAGTCTGCGCCACATCCCGCGCCAGATTTGAAATGCAAAAAGGCCCTCGCATGGAGGGCCTTCTTGTTCTGGATTTGGTTGCGGGGGCTGGATTTGAACCAACGACCTTTGGGTTATGAGCCCAACGAGCTACCAGACTGCTCCACCCCGCGACTGAGCCTGTGACTATAGCACAGGAACTGATGGCATTGCGAGGTTTACAGACCGGCCCGCTGCAATGTCACGAGAAACTCTTCGGCCTTCTGGAAGCCGATCACGCGGGTGCCCTGCATTTCACGACCGTCCGCCGAGAAGAAGATCGTGCCCGGCGGGCCGAACAGGCGGAAGCGCTTCAGCAGCGCGCGATCGTCGTCGTTGTTCTTCGTGACGTCGGCCTTCAGCAGCAGCGCGTTCGCGAGCTTCGCCTGCACCGCCGCGTCGGTGAACGTGAAGCGCTCCATTTCCTTGCACGACACGCACCAGTCGGCATAGAAGTCGAGCATCACCGGCCGGCCCGTGCTGCGCAGCGCGGCATCGAGCTCGGCCACGCTGCGCACCGTCGCGAAGGTCGGCCCATGCGCTGCCGCGACGGCACCGCCACCCCGCAAATGCCCGAGCGGCTGCAGCGGATCGGTGCCGCCCGAGGCCGCGCCCACCAATTGCAGCGTGCCCAGCAAGGCCAGCACCGCCGCACCCGACTTGCGCAGCAGCGTGCCCGGCGCCGTCGCCGGCGCGTGCGCGCCCCCGGCCAACGCCACCACCGCCGCACCGATCAGCAACGCGCCCCACAGCGCCAGCGCCAGCGCGGCCGGCAGCACCGGCTGCACCGTGTACAACGCCACCGCCAGCAACATCAGGCCGAACAGGCGCTTGACGCCGTCCATCCATGCGCCGGCACGCGGCAGCAGCGTGCCAGCCGACGCCCCGACCAGCAGCAGCGGGATGCTCATGCCGGCCGCCAACGAGAACAAGGCCGTGCCACCGAGCAGCACGTCGCGTGTCTGGCTCAGGTACACCAGCGCACCGGCCAGCGGCGCGGCCACGCACGGGCTCACGATCAACGCCGACACGCCGCCCATCGCGAACACGCTGGCCATGCGCCCGGCCGGCAGTTGCTGCGAGGCTTCGGTCAGGCGGCCGGTCAGCGCCGCCGGCAACTGCAACTCATACACGCCGAACATCGAGACCGCGAGCGCCACCAACCCCAGCGCGAACACGCCCAGCACCCACGGGTTCTGCAGCGCCGCCGCGAGCCCGACGCCGGCCAGCCCCGCCGCCACGCCGAACGCGGTGTAGACCAGCGCCATGCCGAGCGAGTAGCTCGCGGCCAGCGCCAGCCCGCGCGAGCGGGTCACGCTGTGCCCCTGCCCGACGATGATCGACGACAGGATCGGCAGCATCGGCAGCACGCAGGGCGTCAACGACAGCAGCACGCCGGCCAGGAAGAACACGCCGACCACGGTCCAGAAACGGCCACCGCGCAACGCGGCGTCGATGCCGGCGCTGTCGGTGGATGTCGACACTGCCGATGACGGCGACGGCGACGGCGGCGCGGCCTCCGTCCGCGCCAGGGCCGCGGCGGCCGAGCCGGTGGAGGGCGCGACGCTCGACGACGTGGCACCGCTGCCGCCCGCCGCCACCAGCCGCGCCGTCCCGTCGCCGCCGAAGCCGCTCAGGCCGATCTCCGCCTGCGTCTCGCGCGGTGGATAGCACAGGCCCTTGTCGGCACACCCCTGGCTCGTCACCGTCAGCGTGAAGCTCGGCGCGGCCTGCTGCACCGGCACGACGATGCGGATCACGTCGCGGTAGGTCTCGACGTTCTTCTGGAAGGTCTCGTCGAACTTCACCTTGCCCGGCGGGATGACCGGCTCGCCGAGCGTCGCTCCGCCGGCCGCGAATTTGAACTGCTCCCGGTAGAGGTAGTAGCCCGGCGCGATCGCGAAGCTGACCTCGACGCTCTTCGCGTCCAGCGGCTTCGCATCGAAGCGAAAGGCCACCGCAGGGTCGAGGAAATCGTCGGCGGCCCGCGCCGCGCCGGGCAGCACGCACAGCGCGGCCGCCAGCATCATCAACGCAGCCGCCAGACGCGGCCAGGGGGTCACGGGATTCAATGCACGCATGGGAGGGGGAGTCGAAGGCACGCGACAGGTTCCGTGCCGCTATTTGAAGAATCGGCGGCGGGTGAGCACCAATGCCAGGTAGTAGCCGCCCAGCGCGTAGGCGGCCAGCACCAGCACCGGCAGCGCCACCTGCTGCGGCCACTGGCCGAGGATCAGCGGCCGCACCAGGTCGACCGCGGCGGTCAGCGGCAGCACATGCGCGATCACCTGCAGCCAGCCGGGCATCTGCTCGATCGGGAAGTACACGCCCGACAGGAAGGTCATCGGCGTCATCACCAGCGTGAAGTAGTAGGTGAAGAAATCGTAGCTCTGCGCCAGCGCGTTGAACACCAGCGCGATCGAGGCGAATGTCACGCCGATGAAGCACAGCACCGGCAGCGCGAGCAGCATCGTCGGCGCCCGGCTGATCCCCAGCACGAAGATCACCGCCATGATCGCCGCCACCGTGAACACCGACTTCATCGCCGCCCACAGCATCTCGGCGAACACGATGTCGTCGAGCGCGATCGGCGCGTTCATGATGCTGTCCCAGGTGCGCTGCACCTGCATGCGCGAGTAGGCCGAGTACAGCGCCTCGAAGGTCGCGGCCAGCGCACCGCTGACAGCGATGCTCCCCGACGCCAGGTACTCGATGTACGGCAGCCCCTGCACCTGGCCGATCATCGAGCCGAGCCCGTAGCCGAACGCCACCAGCGTGATCAGCGGCTCGGCGATGTTGCCCAGCACGCTCGGCACGGCGAGCTTTCGCCACACCAGCAGGTTGCGCAGCACCACCGGCCAGAAGCGTGCGGTGATGCGGGGAGCGGCATAGAACGAGATCAGCATCGTCGGCCCTTCATGCGTCGTCGCGGATCTGGCGACCGGTCAGCTTCAGGAACAGGTCCTCCAGGTTCGCCGGCCGGTGCAAGGTGCGGATGTCGTGGTGCTGCGCCAGCGCCTGCAGCAGCGGTTGCGGCCGGCGCAGGTAGAAGAACACCGTCTCGCCGCTGGTCTCGACGCGCTCGGCCAGGCCCGCATGCTGTGCCGCCATCGCGAGCGCACCATCGCCGAACACCTCGACGACGTCGCTCTCGAGGTGTTCGTTGATCAGGCCGCGCGGCGTGCCCTCGGCGATCTTGCGGCCGTGGTCCAGCACCAGCAGGCGATCGCACAGGCGCTCGGCCTCGTCCATGAAGTGGGTCGTCAGCAGGATCGACTTGCCCTGCTGCAGCAGGTTCTGCAGCCGCTCCCACATCAGGTGCCGCGCCTGCGGATCGAGGCCGGTGGTCGGCTCGTCGAGCAGCAGCAGGTCGGGGTCGTTGATCAGCGCACGGCCGAGGCTCAGGCGCCGCTTCATCCCGCCGGACAGCTCGCCGGGCTTCGCATCGGCCTTCGATTGCAGCGAGGCGAACTCCAGCAGCTTCGGGATGCGCGCCTCGATCGTCGCCTTCGGCAGGCCGAAGTAGCGGCCATAGACGCGCAGGTTCTCGGCGCACGTGAAATCGGGATCGAGGCTGTCGAACTGCGTGACGACGCCGATCCGCTTCTTGGCCTCGCGCACCTGCTGCGGAATCGGCAGCCCGAACGCGTGCACCTCGCCGGCGTCCGGCCCGACCAGGCCCAGGCACATGCGGATCGTGGTGGTCTTGCCGGCGCCGTTCGGGCCGATCACGCCGAGGCATTCGCCCGCCTGGATCTCCAGCGAGAGATCGTCGACGACGGTGTTGGTGCCGAATTTCTTGTGCAGGTGGGAGATGCGGAAGATCGGCTCGGCCATGCCGCGCAGTGTGCCATCGCCCATGAAAAAGGGCCGGTGATCGGAATCACCGGCCCTTCGATCCAGTGCGCCTTTTCAGGCGCTGCCGCTCAGGCGTTGTCGGTTGCCGCTTCGTCGGCCACTTCCGGGCGGTCGACCAGCTCGACGAAGGCCATCGGTGCGTTGTCGCCGACGCGGAAGCCCATCTTCAGGATGCGGGTGTAGCCGCCCGGGCGCGCCTTGTAGCGCGGGCCCAGTTCGTTGAAGAGCTTCGTGACGATATCGCGGTCGCGCGTGCGGTCGAAGGCGAGGCGGCGGTTCGCCAGCGTCGGCTCCTTGGCCAGCGTGATCAGCGGCTCGACGACACGGCGCAGTTCCTTGGCCTTCGGGACCGTGGTCTTGATCGCTTCGTGCTGCAGCAGCGAGTTGCACATGTTGCGCAGCATCGCGGCGCGGTGCTCCGACGTGCGGTTGAGTTTGCGAAGTCCGTTACGGTGACGCATGGTGCTTTCCTTTCTTGACTAACTTATGAGCCCCCAGCCGTACGAGGTACTGAGGGGTTGCACGATCGAACGCGCCAGGCGCGTTCGTCATCCGATGACGGCCTTCAGGCCGTCTTTCCTGTCGGCGAAGCGTTACCGCTTGTCCAGGCCCTGCGGGGGCCAGTTCTCCAGGCGTGCGCCCAGCGTGAGACCACGCGAGGCGAGCACTTCCTTGATTTCGTTCAGCGACTTGCGACCCAGGTTCGGGGTCTTCAGCAGCTCGGTCTCGGTGCGCTGGATCAGGTCGCCGATGTAGTAGATGTTCTCGGCCTTCAGGCAGTTGGCCGAACGCACCGTCAGCTCGAGCTCGTCGACCGGGCGCAGCAGGATCGGGTCGAACTGCGTGCTGCGCTGGGCCGGCTGGTCGAACGCGGCGATCTCGCTGCCTTCCAGCTGCGCGAACACGGCCAGCTGTTCCACCAGGATCTTCGCCGACGCGCGGATCGCCTCTTCCGGCGTGATCGCGCCGTTCGTGACGATCTCCATCACCAGCTTGTCCAGGTCGGTGCGCTGCTCGACGCGGGCGCTCTCGACCGTGTAGCTGACGCGGGCGACCGGCGAGAACGAAGCGTCCAGCACGATGCGGCCGATCGACTTGGTCGGCTCGTCGCCGTAGCGGCGCAGCGTGCCCGGCACATAGCCGCGGCCCTTCTCGACCTTGATCTGCATGTCCAGCTTGCCGCCTTGCGACAGGTGGGCGATGACGTGATCCGGGTTGATGATTTCCACGTCGTGCGGCGTCTGGATGTCGCCGGCGGTGACGGGGCCTTCACCTTCCTTGCGCAGCACCAGCGTCACTTCGTCGCGGTTGTGCAGGCGGAACACGACGCCCTTCAGGTTCAGCATGATGTGAACCACGTCTTCCTGCACGCCGTCGACGGTCGAGTACTCGTGGAGCACGCCGGCGATCGTCACTTCGGTCGGCGCATACCCCACCATCGACGACAGCAGCACGCGGCGCAGCGCGTTGCCCAGCGTGTGGCCGTAGCCGCGCTCGAACGGTTCGAGCGTGACCTTGGCGCGGTTGCCGCCCAGCGGCTCCACATTGATGGCTTTGGGTTTGAGCAGATTTGTTTGCATGAGGTCTTTCTTTCAATACCCTCGGTTCGTTACACCGATAAGGCTGAGGGACCAACGGCCACGGCGGGTGCCACGGCCGCACCAGGGAAATCGAGCGATTCGCGAAACGCGGACGGGCCACCCCGCGCCGCCCACGGGGGCGACGTCGGCGTGGCCGGCACGGGCATCAACGCGAATACAGTTCAACGATCAGCGCTTCCTTGATGTCCGCGCCGAATTCGTCGCGGTCCGGCGCCTTCTTGAACACGCCTTCCAGCTTGCTCGCATCGACCTGCACCCAGTTCGGCATGCCTTGCGATTCGGCCAGCTTGACCGAGTCGGTGATGCGCAGCTGCTTCTTCGACTTGTCGCGCACGGCCACTGTGTCGCCGGCCTTGACCAGGTACGACGCGATGTTGACCGTGGCACCGTTCACCGTGATCGCCTTGTGCGACACCAGCTGGCGCGCTTCGGCACGGGTCGAGCCGAAGCCCATGCGGTAGACGACGTTGTCCAGGCGCGATTCCAGCAGCAGCAGCAGGTTGGCGCCGGTGTTGCCCTTGCGGCGCTCGGCCTCGGCGAAATAGCGGCGGAACTGACGTTCCAGCACGCCGTACATGCGCTTGACCTTCTGCTTCTCGCGCAGTTGCAGGCCGAAGTCGGAGGTGCGCGAGCCGGAGGTGCGGCCATGCTGGCCGGGCTTGCTGTCGAACTTGACCTTGTCACCGATGGCGCGACGGGCGCTCTTCAGGAACAGGTCGGTGCCTTCACGGCGGGCGAGTTTGCCCTTGGGGCCAAGATAACGTGCCACGTTGCTTCCTTTGGTCAATCTGACATGGGCTTCTCCTGAAGCTCATGCGAGTCCGGCGAGTGTTGTTCTGGGCGCTCGGACGGTGGGCTTGAGGCCTGTCGGCCTAACGAATGCGCCGGCGCGGTGCTGGGCACCCGCCGGCGACGAGAAAAACTTCAGCGATCAGATGCGACGACGCTTCTGCGGACGGCAGCCGTTGTGCGGCACCGGCGTCACGTCGGAAATCGAGTTGATGCGGATGCCCAGCGAAGCCAGGGCACGCACCGACGATTCACGACCCGGGCCGGGGCCCTTGATCCGCACGTCGAGGTTCTTGATGCCCTGTTCCTGGGCAGCACGACCTGCGACTTCAGCCGCCACCTGGGCTGCGAAGGGCGTCGATTTGCGCGAACCCTTGAAGCCTTGGCCACCGCTCGACGCCCAGGACAGCGCGCCGCCCTGACGATCGGTGATCGTGATGATCGTGTTGTTGAACGATGCGTGAACGTGGGCGATGCCGTCCGCAACATTCTTGCGGACCTTCTTGCGCACACGCTGGGCAGCGGTATTCGGTGCTTTAGCCATATCGACCTTCTCTCAAATCACTTCTTGACCAGGGCGCCGGACTTGCGCGGGCCCTTGCGAGTGCGCGCATTCGTCTTCGTGCGCTGGCCGCGAACCGGCAGGCCACGGCGATGACGGAAGCCGCGGTAGCAGCCGAGGTCCATCAGTCGCTTGATGTTGATGGACATCTCGCGGCGCAGGTCGCCCTCGATCGTCATGCGGCCGATTTCTTCCCGGATCTTCTCCAGGTCGGTGTCGGTCAGGTCCTTGATCTTGCGATCGAACGGGACACTGCAGGCGGCGCAGATCTTCTGCGCGGTGCTGCGACCGATGCCGTAGATCGCCGTCAGGCCGATCTCAGCGTGTTTCTGGGGCGGAATGTTGATACCAGCAATACGTGCCATGAGCTTCCTCTATTCGCTTGTCGTCGAAGGCCAGGTTCAGCCTTGGCGCTGCTTGTGGCGCGGATCCGTGCAGATCACGCGCACAACGCCCTTGCGACGGATGACCTTGCAATTCCGGCACATCTTCTTGACCGATGCTGCAACTTTCATACTCTTCTCCTAGGCCCTTTCAGAGCGCTTCCTGATTCAAACTCGTCGTGTTCCGAACAATCACTTGGCCCGGAACACGATGCGGGCCCGCGTCAAATCGTAAGGCGTCAACTCGACTGTCACCTTGTCGCCGGGAAGGATGCGGATGTAGTGCATCCGCATTTTTCCGGAGATATGGCCCAGCACGATGTGCCCGTTTTCCAACTTCACACGAAACGTGGCATTCGGCAGATTCTCCAGAATCTCGCCTTGCATCTGAATGACGTCGTCTTTCGCCATGCCTGTCGGTTTCGTGACTGTCTTCGCCGATCACCAGCCTCAGCTGGCCTTGAAATTCGCTTTCTTCAGCAGCGACTCGTACTGCTGGCTCATCACATAAGACTGCACCTGCGCCCAGAAGTCCATCGTGACGACCACGATGATCAGCAGCGAGGTCCCGCCGAAATAGAACGGCACGTTGTACTTCAGCACCAGGAATTCGGGCAGCAGGCAGACCAGCGTGATGTAGATCGCACCGGCCAGCGTCAGGCGGGACAGGATGCGGTCGATGTGCTTGGCCGTCTGGTCGCCCGGGCGGATGCCCGGAATGAACGCGCCGCTCTTCTTCAGGTTGTCTGCCGTCTCACGGCTGTTGAACACCAGCGCCGTGTAGAAGAAGCAGAAGAACACGATCGCCGCGGCATACAGCATCACGTAGATCGGCTGGCCCGGAGACAGCAGGCCGGCCAGGTCCTTCAGCCAGCGCAGGCTTTCGCCCGTCGCGAACCAGCTCACCACGGTGGCCGGCAGCAGGATGATCGACGACGCGAAGATCGGCGGGATCACGCCCGACATGTTCAGCTTCAGCGGCAGGTGCGACGACTGGCCGCCGTAGACCTTGTTGCCGACCTGGCGCTTCGCATAGTTCACGAGGATCTTGCGCTGGCCTCGCTCGACGAACACCACCGCATAGGTCACCGCCGCGATAACGAGCAGGATGAACAGCAGGACCAGCACGCTCATCGCCCCGGTGTTGCGCAGCTCGAGCAAGCCGCCGATCGCGTTCGGCAGGCCGGCCGCGATGCCACCGAAGATCAGGATCGAGATGCCGTTGCCCAGGCCGCGTTCGGTGATCTGCTCACCGAGCCACATCAGGAACATCGTGCCGGCCACCAGGCTCACGACCGCCGTCAGACGGAAGCCGATGCCGGGGGAGACGACCAGACCCGCCTGGCCCTCGAGCGCCAGCGCAATGCTCAGCGACTGGAAGATCGCGAGACCCAGCGTGCCGTAGCGCGTGTACTGCGTGATCTTGCGACGGCCCGACTCACCTTCCTTCTTCAGCGCCTCCAGGCTCGGCACCACGTAGGTCATCAACTGCATGATGATCGACGCCGAGATGTACGGCATGATGCCCAGCGCGAACACCGTGAAGCGGGACAGGGCCCCACCCGAGAACATGTTGAACAGGCTCAGGATCCCGCCCTGCTGGCCCTTGAAGAGCTGCTGCAGTTGGTTCGGATCGATGCCCGGCACCGGGATGTGCGCGCCGATGCGGTACACGACGAGCGCCAACACCAGGAAGACGAGCCGGCGACGGAGGTCGCCGAACTTGCCGCTCTTGGCCAGCTGATTCGCGTTGGTTGCCACTGAAGCGCGTCCCGTAGGTGTTGATGAAAAGGCTTACGCCACCGAGCCGCCAGCGGCCTCGATCGCAGCCTTCGCGCCGGCGGTCGCGCCGATGCCCTTGAGCACGACCTTCTTGGTCAGCTCGCCGGTCTTGACGACCTTGACCACCTTGGCCAGCTGGCCGACGAGGCCCGCCTGCTTCAGCGTCAGCACGTCGACTTCATTGGTGGCCAGCACCTCGAGGTCGGACAGCGTGATCTCGGCGTTGTACTTCAGCAGCGCCGACTTGAAGCCGCGCTTCGGCAGGCGACGTTGCAGCGGCATCTGGCCGCCTTCGAAGCCGACCTTGTGGTAGCCGCCCGAACGCGATTTCTGGCCCTTGTGGCCGCGACCGGCCGTCTTGCCCAGGCCGGAGCCGATGCCACGGCCGACACGGCGCTTGGCATGCTTGGCGCCCGCGGCGGGCTTGATGTTGTTCAGTTCCATGTTCGTTCCTCGGCTCAGAGCACTTTGACCAGGTACTGGACCTTGGTGATCATGCCGCGCACTGCCGGCGTGTCTTCCAGCGTCGATTCGCTGTTCAGCTTGCGCAGGCCCAGGCCGCGCACGGTCGCGCGATGCGATTCGCGCGTGCCGGCGATGCTGCGGACCAGCTTGATCTTGACGGTTTTCTTGTCAGCCATGATGTTTCTCCGCGTGCCGTTCAGCCGAGGATCTGCTCGACGGTCAGGCCACGCTTGGCGGCGATCTCAGCCGGCGTGCTGACATGCTTGAGGGCATTCAGCGTGGCGCGAACGAGGTTGTACGGGTTGGTCGAACCGAGGCTCTTGCAGACGATGTCGGTGACGCCCATCACTTCGAACACCGCGCGCATCGGGCCGCCGGCGATGATGCCGTCACCCGGCTTGGCCGGTGCCATCAGGACGCGCGAAGCACCGTGCTCACCGATCACCTTGTGGTGGATCGAGCCGTTCTTCAGCGAGACCTTGACCATGTTGCGACGGGCGGATTCCATCGCCTTCTGCACGGCGACCGGAACTTCCTTCGCCTTGCCCTTGCCCATGCCGATGCGGCCATCGCCGTCACCGACCACGGTCAGAGCCGCGAAGCTCAGCGTGCGACCACCCTTGACGACCTTGGTGACGCGGTTGACCGCGATCATCTTTTCCTTCAGGCCGTCGTCGTTGCCTTCGGCCTGCGCGCGGGGTTGAAACTTTGCCATTGTCGAATTCCTTGTCTTCGCCGATTCTCAGATGCCCGGGGGCATCAGAACTGCAGGCCGGCTTCGCGAGCCGCGTCTGCCAGCGCCTTGATGCGGCCGTGGTATGCGAAACCGGCGCGGTCGAACGCCACCTTCTCGATGCCCGCAGCCTTCGCCTTCTCGGCGATGCGCTTGCCGATGACGGTGGCAGCAGCCACGTTGCCACCCTTGCCCGAAGCGCCCAGTTCCTTGCGGACGTCGGCTTCGGCGGTCGAGGCGCTGGCCAGCACCTTCTGGCCGTCGTCGGAAATGACGCTGGCGTAGATGTGCAGGTTGGTGCGGAAGACCGTCAGGCGCGCCACGCGTTGGACCGCGATGCGTGCACGGGTCTGGCGGGAGCGGCGAATGCGCTGATCTTTTTTGTTCAACATGTCGTCGCTCCTTACTTCTTCTTGGTCTCTTTGAGGGAGACCTTCTCGTCGGCATACCGGATGCCCTTGCCCTTGTAGGGCTCGGGCGGGCGGATCGCGCGGACTTCAGCGGCGATCTGGCCAACGGCTTGGCGATCGGAACCCTTGATGATGATTTCGGTCTGCGTCGGGCACTCGACCTTGATGCCGGTCGGCATGTCCTTCGACACCGGGTGCGAGAACCCGATCTGCAGGTTCAGCTTGGTGCCGGCAGCCTGGGCGCGGAAGCCCACGCCGACCAGCGTCAGCTTCTTCTCGAAACCCTTGCTCACGCCGTTGACCATGTTGGCCACCAGCGCGCGCATCGTGCCCGACATCGCATCGGCTTCGACGCTGTCGTTGGCCGGTGCGAACTGCAGCTTGCCGCCTTCGTTCTTCACGGTCACCAGGCTGTTCACCGGACGCACCAGCGTGCCGAGCGAGCCCTTGACGCTGATCTTCTCAGCGGTGATCGACACATCCACGCCTTGCGGGAGAGCGATCGGCATTTTTCCTACGCGGGACATTTCGCTTCTCCGTTGCTTAGGCGACGTAGCAAAGCACTTCGCCGCCGATACCGGCCTGGCGAGCCTTGCGGTCCGTCATCACGCCCTTCGGCGTGGTCACGATGGCGACACCGAGACCGTTCATCACGCTCGGGATGTCGTGGCGGCCCTTGTAGATCCGCAGACCCGGGCGGCTGACGCGCTCGATGTGCTCGATCACCGGGCGGCCGGCGTAGTACTTCAGCGTGATCTCGAGCTGCGGCTTGGACTTTTCGCCCACCAGCGCAAAGCTCTCGATGTAGCCCTCGTCCTTCAGGACTTGCGTGATCGCCACTTTCAGCTTCGACGCCGGCATCGTCACGGAGGTCTTCTGGACCATCTGTGCGTTGCGGATGCGCGTCAGCAGATCGGCGATAGGATCACTCATGCTCATTCGAATATCTCCTGATCGTCCTGCCGATTACCAGCTGGCCTTGACGACACCGGGGATGTCGCCCTTGAACGCGAGTTCGCGGATCTTGTTGCGGCCCAGGCCGAACTTGCGGAAGGTGCCACGCGGGCGGCCGGTCAGCTCGCAACGGTTGCGTTGACGCGTCGGGTACGCATTGCGCGGCAGCTTCTGCAGCTCCAGGCGCGCGGCGTAGCGCTCTTCGTCGGACTTCTTCGCGTCGTTCGCCGTAGCTTTCAGCTCGGCGTACTTCTTCGCGAACTTGGCAACCAGTCGCTCGCGCTTCTCTTCGCGCTGGATGAGGGATGTCTTAGCCACGGGCCACCTCAGTTCTTGAACGGGAATTTGAACGAAGCGAGGAGCGCCTTGGCTTCATCGTCGCTCTTGGCAGTCGTCGTGATGCTGATGTTCAGACCACGCAGCGCATCGACCTTGTCGTACTCGATCTCGGGGAAGATGATCTGTTCCTTGACGCCGATGTTGTAGTTGCCACGGCCATCGAACGAACGACCCGAGATGCCGCGGAAGTCACGAACGCGCGGCAGCGCGATCGTGACGAAGCGGTCCAGGAATTCATACATCTGGACGCCACGCAGCGTGACCATGCAGCCGATGGGCACGCCGTCACGGATCTTGAAGCCGGCGATCGCCTTCTTCGACTTCGTGACCACGGGCTTCTGGCCGGCAATCTTGGTCAGGTCGCTGACAGCGTGTTCCATGACCTTCTTGTCCGAGACCGCCTCGCTCACGCCCATGTTGAGCGTGATCTTCGTGATGCGGGGAACCTGCATCGTCGAGACGTAGCCGAACTTCGTCACGAGGTCGGGAACGACCTTCTCGCGGTAAAACTGTTGCAAACGAGCCATGGCTAACCTCTTATGCCTTGATTTCTTCGCCGCTGGACTTGAACACGCGGACCTTCTTGCCGTCAGCCAGCAATTTGATGCCCACGCGATCACCCTTGCCGCTCGCCGCATTGAAGATGGCGATGTTCGACTGATGGATCGGCATGACCTTGTCGACGATGCCGCCGGTGGTGCCCTTCATCGGGTTCGGCTTGACGTGCTTCTTGACGACGTTCACGCCGTCGACGGTCAGGTGGTCAGCATCGACACGTGCGACGACCTTGCCGCGCTTGCCCTTGTCGCGACCGGTCAACACGATGACCTCGTCGCCTGTACGAATCTTGTTCATGGCTCGTCCTTTGACTTGTCTCAGCTCAGAGCACTTCAGGTGCGAGCGAAACGATCTTCATGAAGCGCTCGGTACGCAGTTCACGCGTGACCGGGCCGAAGATGCGGGTGCCGATCGGCTCGAGCTTGGCGTTCAGCAGGACGGCGGCGTTGCCGTCGAACTTGACCAGCGAGCCGTCCTGGCGGCGAACGCCCTTGGCGGTGCGAACGACGACGGCACTGTAGACCTCGCCCTTCTTCACGCGACCACGCGGCGCAGCTTCCTTGATGCTGACCTTGATCACGTCACCGATGCCGGCGTAACGACGCTTCGAGCCGCCGAGCACCTTGATGCACATGACGGATTTCGCGCCAGTGTTGTCCGCGACATCAAGCCGCGATTGCATTTGAATCATGTTCTGTCCCCAACTTGTACTGCGCAAGCGCAGTCAGTCTTGGGCCCGTGGTTTGGGCGGAGCCGAGGCTCGTTTCACTACAAGTGCAACGGGCGTTTCGGCGAAGCTGCGGATTATGGGGGATTTCTGAAACCCGTGTCAACCCGGGCCGGCAAAAGAAACCGGGTGCGGCACCAGGACTTTGCCCGCGCGCCACAACCTACAATCGCGGACTTTTCATTTCTGCCCCGGGGCCGTCTGGCACGCAGGGGCGTCCACTGAGGATTCTCACGTGTTCATTTCCGAAGCTTTTGCCCAGGCCGCTCCCGCTGCAGGCGCCCAGTCGCCGTTCGGTGGCGGCATCACCGGCATGCTGCCGTTCGTGCTGCTGTTCGTGGTGATGTACTTCGTGATGATCCGCCCGCAGATGAAGCGGCAGAAGGAGCACAAGGCGATGATCGAGGCCGTCGCCAAGGGCGACGAGGTCGTGATCGCGGGCGGCCTGCTCGGCAAGGTCTCCAAGCTCGGCGAGACCTTCATCCACGTCGAGATCGCCACCGGCGTCGAGGTGCAGGTGCAGCGCAGCTCCATCGTGCAAGTGCTGCCCAAGGGCACGGTCAAGTAAGCAGGGTGCCATGAATCGCTATCCGTGGTGGAAGTACGCGATCCTCGGGATCGCGCTGGTGGTCGGCCTGCTGTACACGCTGCCCAATGTGTTCGGCGAAGCGCCGGCCGTGCAGGTCAGCAGCGGCAAGCCGACGCTGAAGCTCGATGCGTCGATGACGCAGCGCGTGTCGCAGGCGCTGGCCGCGGCCGGCATCCAGTCCGACTTCGTCGAGTTCGACGGCAACTCGGTGCGCGCCCGCTTCGGCGACGTCGACACCCAGGGCAAGGCCAAGGTAGCGATCGCCAATGCACTGAACCCGGACCCGAACGACCCGAGCTACGTCGTCGCGCTGAACCTGCTGTCGCGCTCGCCGCACTGGCTGACCGCGATCCGTGCGCTGCCGATGTACCTGGGCCTGGACCTGCGTGGCGGCGTGCACTTCCTGATGCAGGTCGACATGAAGTCGGCGCTGACCAAGAAGGCCGAGGCGCTGACCGGCGACATCCGCACGCTGCTGCGCGACAAGAACCTGCGCCACGCCGGCATCTCGCGCGACGGCAACACCGTCGAGGTGCGCTTCCGTGACCGCGAGACGGTGAATGCGGCGCGCGCGCTGCTGACCGAACAGCTGCCCGACCTGCAGTGGACCGAGACGCCCGACGGCACCGAGGTCCGCATGTCCGGCGTGCTGAAGCCGGCGGCCGCCCGCCTGGTCCAGGACGCCGCGATCAAGCAGAACATCACGACGCTGCACAACCGCGTCAACGAACTGGGCGTCGCCGAACCGGTGATCCAGCAGCAGGGCGTCGACCGCGTGGTCGTCGAGCTGCCGGGCGTGCAGGACACCGCGCGCGCCAAGCAGACCCTCGGCCGCACCGCGACCCTCGAGCTGCGCATGGTCGACGACAGCGCCGAAGCCAATTCGGCGGCGGCCGGCAACGGACCGGTGCCGTTCGGCACCGAGCGCTTCACCGAACGTGGCGGCCGCTCGATCATCGTCAAGCGCAACGTCGTGCTGACCGGCGACAGCCTGACCGATGCGCAACCCGGCTTCGACAGCCAGACCCAGCAGCCGAAGGTCGACCTGACCGTCGATGCGAAGGGCGCGCGCATCATGCGCGACACCTCGCGCGACAACATCGGCAAGCGCATGGCGATCATCCTGTTCGAGAAGGGCAAGGGCGAGGTCGTGACCGCGCCGGTGATCCAGGGCGAGCTCGGCAACCGCTTCCAGATCTCCGGCTCGATGACGCCGTCCGAGGCCACCGACACCGCGCTGCTGCTGCGCGCCGGCTCGCTGGCTGCGCCGATGGACATCATCGAGGAGAGCACGATCGGCCCGACGCTCGGCGCCGACAACATCGCCAAGGGCTTCCACAGCGTGATGGGCGGCTTTGCCCTGATCGCGCTGTTCATGTGCTGCTACTACCTGCTGTTCGGCGTGTTCTCGACGCTGGCGCTCGCGTTCAACCTGCTGCTGCTGGTGGCGGTGCTGTCGATGCTGCAGGCCACGCTGACACTGCCGGGCGTGGCCGCCATCGCGCTGACGCTGGGCATGGCGATCGACGCCAACGTGCTGATCAACGAGCGGGTGCGCGAGGAACTGCGCAACGGCGCATCGGCGCAGGCGGCGATCCACGCCGGCTATGAGCGTGCGTTCGCGACCATCCTCGACTCCAACGTCACCACGCTGATCGCCGGCGTCGCGCTGCTGGCCTTCGGCTCCGGCCCGATCAAGGGCTTCGCCGTGGTGCACTGCCTGGGCATCCTCACGTCGATGTTCTCGGCGGTGATGTTCTCGCGCGGCCTCGTGAACCTCTGGTACGGCAGCAAGAAGAAGCTCAAGAGCGTGTCGATCGGCCAGGTCTGGCGCCCGCAGGGCGCACCGGCCACGCCGGGCGACCAGCCGCAAGGCTGACCCACGCAACACCCGAACTAGCAGGCAATTCCATGGAATTCTTCCGGATCAAGCGCGACATCCCGTTCATGCGGCATGCGCTGGTGTTCAACGTCGTGTCGCTGCTGACCTTCCTGGCGGCGGTGTTCTTCCTCGCGACCCGCGGGCTGCACCTGTCGGTCGAGTTCACCGGCGGCACGCTGATCGAGACCGCCTATTCGCAGTCGGCCGACATCAACCGGGTGCGCGGCATCGTCGAAGGCCTGCAGCTGGGCGAGGCCCAGGTGCAGAACTTCGGCAGCGCGCGCGACGTGCTGATCCGCCTGCCGGTGCGGACGGACATCAAGCAGGACGTGGTCGTCGAGCGGGTGTTCGGTGCGCTGTGCAAGGCCGAGAACGGCACGGTGTCGACGCTGCAGTCGGTCAGCGACAAGGGCGAGGCCGTGTCGCGCCCGGTCTGCAAGGTCGGGGACGCGGAGCCGGTATCGCTGCGCCGCAACGAGTTCGTCGGCCCGCAGGTCGGTCGCGAACTGGCCGAGGACGGCGCCAAGGCGCTGGTCTTCGTGATCGCCGGGATCATGCTGTACCTCGCCTTCCGCTTCGAGTGGAAGTTCTCGGTCGCCGCGATCGTCGCCAACCTGCACGACGTGATCATCATCCTGGGCTTCTTCGCGTTCTTCCAGTGGGAGTTCAGCCTGTCGGTGCTGGCGGCCGTGCTCGCGGTGCTCGGCTACTCGGTCAACGAATCGGTCGTGATCTTCGACCGGATCCGCGAGGCCTTCCGCAAGTACCGCAAGATGACGACGCCCGAGGTCATCGACCACGCGATCACCAGCACGATGAGCCGCACCATCATCACGCACGGCAGCACCCAGATGATGGTGCTGTCGATGCTGATCTTCGGCGGCCAGACGCTGCACTACTTCGCCGTGGCGCTGACGATCGGCATCCTGTTCGGCATCTACTCGTCGGTTTTCGTGGCCGCCGCCATCGCGATGTGGCTGGGCGTGAAGCGTGAAGACCTGATGAAAGCGACGGTCAAAGAGACCGATCCGGACGATCCGAACGCCGGAGCGGTGGTGTAGAGTAAGGACTTCCCCCACTCGATCGCTATCCGACACCTTCATGGCGACCGCCGCCGATTCGTTGGCCCTGGCCGCCCAGGCGCGCCGCTCCTACGTCGAGCGGCTCCTCTACGGCGTGCCCGGCATCGTCCAGGCTGTCGAGGAAGGCGCCCGGTTGCTGGCCGCCCAGACGGCCGAGCACGGGATCCAGTACAAGCGCCGCGATGCGGCGGCCGATCTGCGCCGCGCCGCGCCGTTGTGGGTCAGCGGCATGACGACGGCGCTGCGTGCCTCGCTCGGCAACGGCATGGTGTCGGCATCGCGCCCCGGCGACCTGCCGCTGCCCGGTCGCGCGGCCAGCATGACGCTGGTCGACGACGACACCATCGAGGTCGAGATCCTCAGTTCGCGGCTGGCGCTGGCGATGATGGACAAGTCGTCGTGGGAGTTCACCGACCTGCGCTCGCGCATGTCGGCGATGGAACGCCGCGACGAACTCGACACCAACGACGTGCTGCGCCCCCATGTACTGGCCCGCATCGTCACCGCCGCCTGGCGCGGGGCCTCGCTCAACCATGACCTGTGGCGCACGCTGCAGGGCGTGATCCACGAGGAATTCGCGCATTTCGCCGAAGAGGCGTATCACGAGACCAACCGCTGGCTGGTGCAGAAGGGCGTGTTGCCCGACGTCGATCTGCGGCCGTTCATCCGGCGCACGCGCAATGGCCAGGGCGCTGCCGGCGGCGGTGGAGCCTCCGGCGGGCCGGCAACCGTCGCATCGCCGGCAGGCACCGGCTTCGGCCGCACCGGCGTCGGCGAGGAAACCCGCATGATGACCCGGGCCGGCGGCTTCGCCCGCGGGTCCGACCACGCCGAGGCGGTGCTCGGACGCCTGAACCGCCTGATCGGCCGGCAGCTCCCCGATTTCAGCCGCACGGCACCGATGAATTCGGCCTCGCCCGAGCTGCGGGCCGCGATCACGGACGCCCAGCAAGGCATCCAGCGGCGCCTCGGATCGGGCTCGCCCGATTCCCCGCGCACCTCGCCCGGCCAGGTCAGCACCCCGGCCCTGCTCGAGGAACTGCACCAGCGCAAGCAGGCGCTGAAGAAGGCCGCGTCGACGCCGGTCGAGCGCGCCACGATCGAGATCGTCGCGCTGCTGTTCCAGAGCATCCTGACCGAGGAGCGCATCCCTGCCGTCGTGCGGGTCTGGTTCGCCCGGCTGCAGATGCCGGTGCTGCGGGTGGCCGTCAGCGAGCCCGACTTCTTCGCGACCGTCGACCACCCGGCGCGCCGGCTGATCGATCGCATGGGGGCCTGCGTGATGGGCTTCGACTCCACCAGCCGCGCCGTCGGCGATGCGCTGGAGCGCGAGATCAAGCGCGTCGTGCAGGTCGTCGAGGCGTACCCGGATACCGGGCGCCGGGTGTTCCAGACCGTGCTGACCGAGTTCGAGAAGTTCCTCGAGAACTATTTCCAGAACGAGAACGAGGCGACCCGCAAGGGCGTCTCGCTGGCCCAGCAGGTCGAGCAGCGCGAGACGCTCGCGATCCAGTACACGATCGAGTTGCGCAAGATGCTCAACGAGGTGCCGGTGCAGGAAGGCGTGCGCGACTTCCTGTTCCAGGTCTGGGCCGACGTGATGGCGATGACCGCGGTGAAGAGCGGCGCGCAGGGCACCGAGACGAAGACGATGAAGCGCGCCGCGGCCGACCTGATCTGGTCGGCGAGCGCGAAGGTCTCCCGCGAGGAACGCGCCGAAGTGATCCGCCGCCTGCCGCCGCTGCTGAAGACGCTGCGCGAAGGCATGGACCACGCCGGCGTCTCGCCGGAGCGCCAGGACGAGCACATCCAGCGGCTGAACAACTCGCTCGCCGCGGCGTTCACCGCGAAGACGGCCGCGATCCCGCAGGAGCGGCTCGAGGAACTGATGGTCCGCCTCGAGACCCTCGAGGAAATGCTGCCGGAATCGGCCGATGTCGACATCGACGAGGCGATGGTGCTGGACCTGTCGGGCCACGAGAGCGCCGAGCTCGAGGTGGTCGGCGAAGGCGGCTCGATGCCGACGCCGGCGATGCTGACCTGGGCGCGCGAGCTGCAGGTCGGCGGCTGGTACATGCTCGACTACCGCAATCGCAACGAGGCCGTGCAGCTCGCCTGGCAGGGCCTGCGCCGCCAGCTGGCGCTGTTCGTGTCGCCGCATGGGCGCGGCATCCTGTTCCAGCAGCACCGCCTGGCGGCCTTCCTGCAGGCCGGCCTGCTGGTGCCGGCGCAGGATGAATCGCTGACCGTGCGGGCCACGCGCAGCGCGCTGGCCAAGCTCGATGTCGATCCGAGCCGGTTGTTGAACTGATCCCTCCCGGCCCGCCAACAAAAAAGCCACCGCGTCCGGTGGCTTTTTTGTTGGTGGAGTGAGTGGGCAGTCAGTGGATCAACCGATCCGCCTCGTCGACGAACAACTCGTCCAGGATCAGCGCATCGGGTTCTTCGCCCAGGCTCCAGAACACCATCAGCACGATGATCTTCAGGTCTTCGAGGTCGACCGGTCCGCCGGAAATCGCCGTCGCGCGATCGATGACCATCTCACGCATCGGCGGCGGCAGCACGCCGGCCGATTCGAGGAAGCTGACGAAGCCGATGGACGCCTCGCCCAGATGCTCCTGCTCGGTGGGTGTGTAGACGCGAAGGCTGTCGGCGCCCTGCTCGCCGCCGTACGACTGCGCTGCCGTCGCCAGGCCGTCGAGCCAGGACAGCGCCTCTTCGATCTCATCGGACTCGAAGCCCATCGCTGACAGCTTGCGTGTCAGTTGGGCGTGGTCCGGGCATGCGTCCGGCCGCCAGTAGTTTTCGTACAGGTAGACAAGCACGTCGAACATGAACCCACTATACCGCACGGTCACTGCTGCATGACTGGCAAAAAGCCCTGGGTCCGGGGTGGCTCAGGCGGCTGAAACCCTCTGAAACAGCTGGCCCGGAAGCCGGCTCACGCGGCCTTCCAATTCCAGCTCCAGCAGGCGGATGTTGAGCTGCTGCGCCGACCATCCGGTGCGTGCGACCAGCGCGTCCAGCGTGACGGGCTCGAAGCCGAGCGCCGCCATGACGGCATCGTCGGGGATGCTGCCGGAGTCAACGCCCACGTCGGCCTTCGCTCCAGCCGCCATCCCAATATCACCCGGGTGCTGGAGCTGGAACTCCTCGAGCACATCGGCCGCACTCTCGACCAGCTTGGCGCCCTGCTTGATGAGCCCGTGGCAGCCGCGAGACTGCGGCGAATGGATCGAGCCGGGAATCGCGAACACCTCGCGACCCGCCTCGCTGGCGAGCCGGGCGCTGATCAGCGACCCCGATTGCAGCGCCGCCTCGACGACCAGCGTGCCGCGCGACAGGCCGGCGATGATGCGGTTGCGCTGCGGGAAGTTGTGCGCGAGCGGCGGCATGCCCAGCGCGTATTCGCTCAGCATCAGCCCTTCGACGCCAATGCGTTTCGCCAGGGCGGCATGGCGTTTCGGGAAGACCTGGTCCAGGCCGGTGCCGACCACCGCGATGGTGCTCGACGGCCCCTGCAGCGCCCCTTCGTGGGCGGCGCCATCGATGCCCTGGGCCAGCCCCGACACCACGGTCATGCCGGCCTCGCCCAGCGCCTGGGCGAAGGCTTTTGCATTCGCGAGACCCTGGATCGTCGCCTGCCGGCTCCCGACGATGGCCACGCACGGGGCGGCCAGCAGCTCGATGCGCCCTTCGGCATAGAGCATCAGCGGCGGGTCGGCGGTCTGCAGCAGGGCGGCCGGGTAGCGAGGGTCGCCCAGCGTGACGATGCGGCGCGGCGCCTCGGCGGATGACGCCGCGAGCCAGCGGCGCGTCCTGTCCAGCAGGTCGGCAAGCCCGGCGGGCAGGTCCTCCAGCGCATCCGCGATGGCAGGCTCGACGACGTGCCGGCGAGCGGCTGAGCCGGCCTGCAGCACGGCCGCAGGTGACCCGAAGGCGGCCAGCAGCTTGCGAGCCGCCTCGCGCCCCATGCCGGGGGTTTCGACCACCCGAACCCAGTCCGCCCAATCATCGATCGGGACGGACTCGTGGAACGCGGGGGAAGCACCCATGCCGGTCGACCGACCGGCGACCGCTTGACAACGCTGCGGTCGCGATCAGCGGATGGCGATCAGGGTTGCGTGAAGCGGTCGCCGCGGCGGACCGGTTCCTGCACCGACAGGATCAGCGCATACGACATGCGGTCGAACACGCGGAAGACGAACAGGAAACCATGGCGCTCGTCCGGCAGCTTGATCGCCGGCGTGCCCTTCTCGGTCTTGTCGACGGTGCGCGGGCCGTCCTTCCACAGCGCCAGCACGTTGCCCTTCTCGAGCCCGTCGCGCGCGCCCTTGTTCAGCGACACGATCTGGTTCTGGCCGGCCGCCACGGCCTCGCCGTACACCGAGACGATCTGGCCGGTGATCGGCGACTGCGGCGCGCGCGGGATGTAGTTCTGGAATTCGCGCGGCGGAACCGGCGACAGCTTGTCGCCGACGCGCACTTCCTGGCGGATGCTGGTCAGCATGAAGGTGTCGGGAACGATGTCGTCGGCACGCGCGGTGCCGCTGGTGTCGCCCTGGCGGATCAGCTCGCCGGTGCCGAGGTAGAAGGCCTCGTAGCCCAGCACCTCGTTGGTGGTCGGGTCGCGCAGCGGCTGCGGCTCGCGGAAGAAGCGGAAGTTGCGCACGCCGCCCAGGTCGCCGCGCACATAGGCCTTGTCGCCACGCGCCAGCAGCACGCGGGCTTCCGGCGTCGCGACAACGCGCGGCGCCTTCGCGAGTTCGTTCTCGTCGACGATCACGGCCTCGTTCAGGAACGGCTCGATCAGGTTGAGTGCGATCGCCGGGATGCCGTCGCGCGACAGGTCGCCTTCGCGCACGCGCGGCGACAGCCTGACGACGCCGCCCTGCTCGCCGGAGCCGACGCGCAGGCGCGCACGGCCGTTGGCCTTGTCGAGGAACAGCACCTGGCCCGGGTAGATCAGGTGCGGGTTGCGGATCTGGTCGAGGTTCATGCCCCACAGCTCGGGCCAGCGCCACGGGCTGACCAGGAACATGCTGGAGATGCCCCACAACGTGTCGCCGCTCTTCACGGTGTACGAATCGGGCGCATTGGGGGACAGGTCAGACAGCGCGACGCCGGCTTCGGCCACCTGCTGCGCGGTGCTGCGCTGCTTGGGAGTGATCGGGTAGTTGCCGGCTTGTGCGTTCGCGGTCGCGGAACCGAAGCAGACGCCCAGCGCAACGGTGATGGCGGCAGCCCGGGGGAACGACAGGGCGATACGGTGGCTTCGGGTCATGAAGGTAAGTCTCCGGGCGCTCAGGCAGCACAATGCTGCGTTGTGCGGTTAACTGAACCGGGCCGCGGCACGATGCCTGCGGCTCAGCGAAAATCTTCATTCAGTTTCACAGATTCTGCCCCTAAACCCTTGATATCGCAACGAAATTGACTTCCGGACACACCTCGCGTGCGTCCTGTCACGCCGTCCGGCGTTGCGCGTTTCCCACATGGCCAAGCTCGTTATCCTCCGTTACCCCGATCCCCGCCTGCACACCGTGGCCAAGCCCGTCACGCAAGTGGACGCACGCATCCGACAGCTTGTCGACGACATGCTGGAGACCATGTACGAGGCCGACGGCGTCGGCCTGGCGGCGACGCAGGTCGACGTCCACGAACGCGTGATCGTGATCGATACCTCGGAACGCCGTGACGAACCGCACGTCCTGATCAACCCCGAGCTGACCGCGCTCAGTGAAGAGATGGTGACCGGCGACGAAGGCTGCCTGTCGGTGCCGCAGGTCTACGACAAGGTGCCGCGCCACGCCCGCGTCAGCGTGCGGGCGCTGAACCGCGCCGGCGAAAGCTACGAGTTCGACGCCGAAGGCCTGCTCGCGGTGTGCGTGCAGCACGAGATGGACCACCTGCTGGGCAAGGTGTTCGTCGAGTACCTGAGCTCGCTGAAGCGCGACCGCATCAAGACCAAGATGCTGAAGCGCACCCGCGACGAACAGCGTCCCTGAGCGGCCTGCCCCGATGCGCGTCGTCTTCGCCGGCACCCCTGAGTTCGCGCAGGTCGCACTGGCCCGCCTGCATGCCGCCCGCTTCGAGATCCCGCTGGTGCTGACCCAGCCGGACCGCCCGGCCGGCCGTGGCATGAAGCTGCAGCCGTCGCCGGTGAAGGCATTCGCCGAAAGCCATGGCATCGCGGTCGCGCAGCCGCGCAGCCTGCGCCTGGACGGCAAGTACCCCGACGATGCCGCCGCTGCCCGCACGGCGCTGCTGGCCGCCCGCCCCGACGTGATGGTCGTGGCCGCCTACGGACTGATCCTGCCGCAGTGGGTGCTCGACCTGCCGGCACGCGGCTGCCTGAACATCCATGCCTCGCTGCTGCCGCGCTGGCGCGGCGCGGCGCCGATCCACCGCGCGATCGAGGCCGGCGACACGCAGACCGGCATCACGATCATGCAGATGGATGCCGGGCTCGACACCGGCGACATGCTGCTGGTCGAGACACTGCCGATCCGGCCGGCCGACACCACCGCCAGCCTGCACGACCGGCTGGCGCCGCTCGGCGGCCGGCTGATCGTCGAGGCGCTCGAGCTGGCGGCCTGTGGCGGCATGCCGCGCACGCCGCAACCGGCCGAGGGCGTGACCTACGCGCACAAGATCGACAAGGCGGAGGCCGCGGTCGACTGGGCACTGTCCGCCGACCAGATCGAGCGCCGGCTGCGCGCCTTCGACCCGTTCCCCGGCGCCACCGGCCTGCTGGAGGGCGAGACGGTGAAGCTGTGGCGCGGCGAAGTCCGCGCCGGCAGCGGCGCACCCGGCAGCGTGCTGGCCAGCGGCCCCGAGGGCCTCGAGGTCGCCTGCGGCACCGGATCGCTGCGGCTGACCGAGCTGCAACGCCCGGGCGGCAAGCGGCTGGCGGCGGCGGCCTGGCTGCAGTCGCGCCCGGTCGCGCCGGGCAGCGCTTTTGGCCGCGCCGATTGAACTTGAAGCGCAGGACCTCATCTGAGGCCCTGTAGCCAGAGAAAGGGCCTCTCCATGTTCAACCTGTTGAAGACCGCGGTGCTGATGGCTGCCATCACGGCGCTGTTCATGGCCATCGGCGCGATGATCGGCGGCCGCGCCGGCATGATGGTCGCGCTGCTCGTCGCCGTCGGCATGAACTTCTTCAGTTACTGGTTCTCCGACAAGATGGTGCTGCGCATGTACAACGCGCAGGAGGTCGACGAGACCTCGGCGCCGCAGTTCTACCGGATGGTGCGCGAGCTCGCGCAGCGCGCCCAGTTGCCGATGCCGCGCGTCTACCTGATCAACGAAGACGCGCCGAACGCCTTCGCTACCGGCCGCAACCCGGAGCACGCGGCGGTGGCCGCCACCACCGGCATCCTGCGCGTGCTCAGCGAGCGCGAGCTGCGTGGCGTGATGGCCCATGAACTGGCGCACGTGCGGCACCGCGACATCCTGATCAGCACGGTCAGCGCGACGATGGCCGGCGCGATCTCGATGCTCGCGAACTTCGCGATGTTCTTCGGCGGCCGCGACAGCGAGGGCCGGCCGCACAACCCGATCGTCGGCCTGCTGGTGATGCTGCTCGCGCCGCTGGCGGCGAGCCTGATCCAGATGGCGATCAGCCGCGCCCGCGAGTTCGAGGCCGACCGCGGCGGCGCCGAGATCTCCGGCGACCCGCAGGCGCTGGCCAGCGCGCTGCAGAAGATCCACCGCTACGCGCAGGGCATGCCGATGGAGGCCGCCGAACGCCACCCGGAGACGGCGCAGATGATGATCATGAACCCGCTGTCCGGCGGCGGGCTGCGCGGGCTGTTCTCGACCCACCCGTCGACGGAAGAGCGCGTCGCCCGCCTGATGGCGATGCGCCCGGCCTGAGCTTCTTCGGCAAAGCCTGGAACTGGCCCCTCTTCGAGGGGCTTTTTCACGCCTGCCCCGCCCGCGAACCAGCGGACACTGCAGCCACAGCCCCGTCCCCGGACCACCGCCCGCCATGCCACGCCACCTGATCACCGCGTTCCTGCTCTGCGCCGCCGCCCTCGCCGGCTGCGACATGCTGGGGGTCGACTCGGCCGAGAAGCTGGCCGCGGCCCGCGAGGCCGACGGCCGCGCGATCGGCGGCGCCTGCCGCCACGCCAACCGGGCCATCGAGGACTGCTACGCGCTGAACAAGAAGGCCGACAAGGCCTCGGTGTTCGCCGGCTGGCGCGACATGAACGACTACATGCGCGAGAACAAGATCGAGCCGGTGGTGCCGCAGCTGGCAGGCGGCGCGAAGTCGGGTGAATCCAAGGCCGAGCCCAAGGCGGACGTCCGCGCCGACGCGAAGTCCGAGGCCAAGGCCGCCCCCGAAGGCGACGCCCCGGCTGAAACCCCCGCGCCCGCCGCCGAGAAGCGGCCGGCCAAGACGCCGGGCGCCAAGGCGGCCCGCCACAACGACACCTGACAGCGGGATAACCCGCATGCGGTGACAATGCCCGCATGAGTTCCCCGCTGCGCGCCCTCGTCCGCCACCCCCAGTTCGCCCTCGGCATGCGCGAGATGTCCGGCGTCAGCCTGGGCATCGCCGCCTGGGGCCTGGTGACCGGCGTCGCGATGGTGAAGGCGGGGCTCTCGATCCCGCTGTCGCTGCTGATGACCTTCGCGGTGTTCGCCGGCAGCGCGCAGCTGGCGGCCATCCCGCTGATGGGCGCCGGCTCGCCGGCCTGGGTGATCTGGGCCACCGCGCTGTGCGTGAACCTGCGCTTCGTGATCTTCAGCGCCCACTGGCGGCCGTTCTTCATGCGCTTCCCGCGCGGCCAGCGGATGCTGCTCGGCTACCTGACCGCCGACCTGAACTACGTGCTCTTCATGAAGAGGTTCAAGGAGCCGCGCGACGACGAGGGCCAGGTCGAGTACTTCCTCGGCAGCAGCTTCATGAGCTGGCTGGCCTGGCAGGTGCCGTCGGTGCTCGGCATCGTGCTGGCCGACGTGGTGCCGACGCACTGGGGCCTCGGTTTCGCCGGCGTGCTGGCGCTGCTCGGGCTGGGCTACGCGCTGCTGTCCGACAAGGCGACCAGCTTCGCGGCGGTGGTGGCGGGCGCCGCCGCCGTCGCGGCCTTCGCGCTGCCGTACCGGCTGAACATCGTGGTCGCGATCGCCGCCGCGGTGTGCATCGGGCTGATGATCGACGGCGGCGGCGATGCCGGACGGCGCGTGCTCGCGTCGCTGATGCGCGCCAAGCCGCGCGACAGGGTGGCGTCATGAGTGATTGGGAATCCTTCATCACGATCGTGGGCCTGACCGTGATCACGGTGGTCACCCGCTGCTTCTTCCTG
Organism: Rhizobacter sp. P2_H3; assembly: GCF_056403355.1. NCBI lineage: Bacteria > Pseudomonadati > Pseudomonadota > Betaproteobacteria > Burkholderiales > Sphaerotilaceae > Rhizobacter > Rhizobacter sp. P2_H3. Next base: position 47,784 of record NZ_JBFUFQ010000015.1, read on the forward strand.
ATTCCCGAACGCGAGCTGCGCCTGCCCGGCTGGGTGCAGCGCGGCCTGCGCTTCGCCCCGCTCGCGGCGCTGGCGGCCGTCGTCGTGCCCGAGGTCGTGATGAGCCACGGCCAGCTGATCAGCACCTGGCAGGACGCGCGCATCTACGCCGTGGCGGCCGCCACCGCCTGGTTCTTCTGGCGCCGCGGCATCCTCGGCACCATCGTGGTCGGCATGGCCGTGCTGATGCCGCTGAAACTGCTGCTGGGGTGGTAGACGCCGTCCGGCTGGTGTCCAATGGATCTCGGAACCGCTTCGTAACTTTTGCGCCTGCGGCATCCCTAGAATTCCCCCTCTAACTTTGGCCACCCATGAACGTTCTCCGTTTTGAAGACCTTGCAGCCCAAGGCAAAGCTGCAGGCCAGCGCGTGTTCATCCGTGCCGACCTGAATGTGCCGCTGGACGACAGCGGCCGCATCACCGAAGACACCCGCATCCGCGCCTCGGTGCCCTGCATCGAGCTGGCCCTGAAGGCCGGCGCCGCGGTGATGGTGACCTCGCACCTGGGCCGCCCGACCGAGGGCGAGTTCAAGCCGGCGGATTCGCTGGCCCCGGTCGCGAAGCGCCTGGGCGAGCTGCTCGGCCGCGACGTGCCGGTGATCGCGAACTGGGTCGATGGGGTGCAGGTCGCGCCGGGCCAGGTGGTGCTGCTCGAGAACTGCCGCGTCAACAAGGGCGAGAAGAAGAACAGCGAGGAGCTCTCGCGCAAGATGGCCGCGCTGTGCGACATCTTCGTGCACGACGCCTTCGGCACCGCGCACCGCGCCGAGGCCTCGACCTACGGCATCGCGCAGTTCGCGAAGATCGCCTGCGCCGGCCCGTTGCTGGCCGCCGAGATCGACGCGATCACGAAGGCGCTGGCCAACCCGAAACGCCCGCTGGTGGCGATCGTCGCCGGCAGCAAGGTCAGCACCAAGCTGACGATCCTGCAGTCGCTCGCGAAGAACGTCGACCAGCTGATCGTCGGCGGCGGCATTGCCAACACCTTCCTGCTGGCCGCCGGGCTGCCGATCGGCAAGTCGCTGGTCGAGGCCGACCTGGTCGGCGAGGCCAAGGCGGTGATCGAGGCCATGAAGGCGCGCGGCGCCGCGGTGCCGATCCCGACCGACGTCGTCACCGCGAAGGCCTTCGCGGCCGATGCGCCGGCCACCGTGAAGGCGGCCTCGGCCGTCGAAGCCGACGACCTGATCCTCGACATCGGCCCGGAGACATCGGCCAGGCTCGCCGCCCAGCTGAAGGCCGCCGGCACCATCGTCTGGAACGGCCCGGTCGGCGTGTTCGAGTTCGATGCGTTCGCGCACGGCACCGAGACGCTGGCGCGCGCGATCGCCGCCTCCGATGCGTTCAGCATCGCCGGCGGCGGCGACACGCTGGCCGCGATCGCGAAGTACGGCATCGAGAAGGATGTCGGCTACATCTCGACCGGCGGCGGTGCCTTCCTGGAAGTGCTGGAAGGCAAGACCCTGCCCGCCTTCGAGATCCTGCAGCGCCGTGCAGGGTGACCGCCCCGACGTCACTGCGTTCCTGCCCCCCGAGGGGGCGCGGCCGCCTTGGGACGGCCCGGCGGCGGCCGGTGCAGCGCGCTGATCCACAATGAAAATACAGGAGACCTCCACCATGCCCCGCGCCACCAAGATCGTCGCCACCCTCGGCCCCGCCTCCAGCTCGCCCGAGGTGCTCGCACAGATGATCCGCGCCGGCGTCGACGTCGTGCGCCTGAACTTCTCGCACGGCAAGGCCCAGGACCACATCGACCGCGCGAACCTGGTGCGCGAGGTCGCCCGCGCCGCCGGCAAGGAAGTGGCCATCATGGCCGACCTGCAGGGCCCGAAGATCCGTGTCGGCAAGTTCGAGGGCGGCAAGACGATGCTCGAGCCGGGCCAGAAGTTCGTGCTCGACGCCAGCAGCACCGCGCTCGGCACCAACGAGCTCGTGAGCCTCGACTACAAGGAGCTGCCGCGCGACGTGAAGCCCGGCGACACGCTGCTGCTGAACGACGGGCTGCTGAAGCTGACGGTCGACGCGGTGCGCGGCGACCAGGTGCACACCACCGTCGTGATCGGCGGCGAGCTGTCGAACAACAAGGGCATCAACAAGGCCGGCGGCGGCCTGACCGCCCCGGCGCTGACCGCCAAGGACATGGAGGACATCAAGACCGCGATGAGCTTCCAGTGCGAGTACCTGGCGGTGAGCTTCCCGAAGAACGCGACCGACATGGAAATGGCGCGCCAGCTGGCCAACGTGGCCGGCGAGCCGTGGCGCCACAAGCCGGCGCTGATCGCGAAGATCGAGCGCACCGAGGCGATCCCGGCGCTGGAGAGCATCCTGCGTGCGAGCGACGGCATCATGGTCGCGCGCGGCGACCTGGCGGTCGAGGTCGGCAACGCCGCGGTGCCCGCACTGCAGAAACGCATGATCAAGATGGCGCGCGAGATGGACCGCGTGGTCATCACCGCGACGCAGATGATGGAATCGATGATCGTCAACCCGGTGCCCACCCGCGCAGAGGTGAGCGACGTGGCCAACGCGGTGCTCGACGGCACCGACGCGGTGATGCTGAGCGCCGAGACGGCGGCCGGCAAGTACCCGGTCGAGACGGTGGAGATGATGTCCACGATCTGCATCGAGGCCGAGCGCGCCGAGGAGATCTCGCTGGACGCCGGCTTCACGAACAAGAAGTTCGGCCGCATCGACCAGTCGATCGCGATGGGCGCGCTCTTCACCGCCTACCACCTGGGCTGCAAGGCGATCCTCGCGCTGACCGAGTCGGGCTCCACGTCGCTGTGGATGAGCCGCCATAAGATCCACGTGCCGATCTACGGCCTGACCTCGCAGGTGGTCACGCAGCGCAAGATGATGCTGTACCGCAACGTGCGCCCGCTGCTGATGCCGAACTTCAGCGACCGCGACGAGGCGCTGAAGCGCGCCGAGCTGCTGCTGGTCGAGAAGGGCGTGCTGAAGCCGGGCGACACCTACGCGATCACCTGCGGCGAGCCGATGGGCTACCCCGGCGGCACCAACATGCTGAAGGTGTGCCGAGTCGGCTGAGCCCAAGCACAATGGCGGGATGACCCTAGTCCTCGCTGACATCCGTGCCGCCGCCGAGCGCCTGCACGGCCAGGTGCTCGACACCCCCTGCGTGCCTTCGCGAACCCTCTCGGCCATCGCCGGCTGCGAGGTGTTCCTGAAGTTCGAGAACCTGCAGTTCACCGCCTCCTTCAAGGAGCGCGGCGCCCTCAACAAGATCGCCCAGCTGAGCGACATCGAGCGCGCACGCGGCGTGCTCGCCGTCTCGGCCGGCAACCATGCACAGGGCGTCGCGTACCACGCGCAGCGCCTGGGCATCCCCGCCACCATCGTGATGCCGCGCTTCGCGCCGGCGGTGAAGGTCGAGCGCACGCGCGGCTTCGGCGCCACCGTGGTGCTCGAAGGCGACACCTTCGACGACGCCCGTGCCCACGGTCTGCGCCTCGCGCAGGAGCGCGGCCTGACGCTGGTGCACCCCTACGACGACCTCGATGTGGCGGCCGGCCAGGGCACGATCGCGCTCGAGATGCTGGCGCAGCAGCCGGCGCTCGACACGCTGGTGGTGGCGATCGGCGGCGGCGGCATGATCGGCGGCATCGCGAGCGCTGCCAAGGCGCTGAAGCCGGGCATCCAGGTGATCGGCGTGCAGACCGAGCGCTTCCCCGCCGTCTGGAACGTGGTGCACAACCAGCAGCGCGAGAGCGCGCAGGCGACGATCGCCGACGGCATCGGCGTCAAGGTGCCCGGGGTGCTGACCGCGCCGCTGATCAAGCAGCATGTCGACGACGTGCTGCTGGTCGGCGAGGACGACATCGAGCAGGCGATCCTGATGCTGCTGGAGATCGAGAAGACGGTGGTCGAGGGCGCCGGCGCCGTCGGCCTGGCGGCGCTGATGAAGCACCGCGCGCGCTTCGCCGGACGCAAGGTCGGGCTGATCCTCTCCGGCGGCAACATCGAGCCGCTGGTGCTGGGCGAGATCATCCAGCGCGGCATGGTGAAGTCGGGCCGGCTGGCGCGCCTGCGCATGGACGTGCGCGACGTGCCGGGCGCGCTGGCCGACGTGGCGACGCTGCTCGGCAAGCTGGGCGCCAACATCGACGAGGTGCAGCACCAGCGGGCGTTCAGCTCGCTGTCGGTGGAGCGCGCCGAGATCGAGGTGGTGGTGCACACGCGCGGCGTGGCCCACATCGAGGAGATCCTGGCCGCGATGCGCGCCCAGGGCTATCGAGCCGAGCGGATCGGCTAGCGGCGGATGCTGCCCACCATGGCTGCCACCGCCGGCAGCATGTTGATCGGCACCAGGTCCAGGCCTTCCTGCTCGTTCGCCAGCACGCGGAACAGTTCGTCCGCAAAGCTGTGCCCGACGCTCGTCACGCCGCTGAAGTCGACCTCCGCGCGGCGGAACTGGTTCAGGCGGGCGCCGACGCGGCGTGCCTGTGCCCGCGATTCCAGTCCCGACTGCGTCGTCGTCAGCAGGCGCAGCGGCACCACGGTGCGCTCGAAGTCGTAGCCGGCACCGTCGGCGCTGTGCGCCTGCAGCACCTGCTCCAGCGTGCGCGTGCTGTCCAGCGCGAACGCCACGTAGATGGACGTGCCCTGGTGCTTCAGCGGCTTGCCTTCGCGCCAGCGGCCGGCCTCCCAGCCGCGATGCTGGAACGCCGATTCGTTGGCGTGCAGGTCGAACACGTCGGCCAGCTTCGAGGTGAAGAACAGCCCGCGGCCGCAGTGGCGGTCCGGCGCGCTGGTCAGCTTGCCCTTGCTGAGCTCGAGCATCGCGAGATGCGGCTCGTCGAGCGCGAAGGATTCGTTGATCTTGTCGAACAGGCCGCGGCCGTCGTCGGACACCAGCAGCTGCGCGTGGCTGGCCGTCTGGCGCATCGACACCGTGACGCTCTGCCCGGCACTGTGGTCGATCGCGTTGTTCAGCAGCTCGGTGAAGGCGTGGTGCAGCATGCGGCGCACGGCATCCGGCAGCGTGAAGAACGGCGAGAAGTCGCGCGACCACGGCAGGTCCTCGCCGAGGCCGTGCAGCGGGTAGCGCTGCACCACCTGGCGCATCGTGCCGGGCCGGTACAGCGGCCGCGAGGCGCTGCCTTCGCGCAGCAGCCACGCCATCTCGGCCAGCCGGCGCAGCGCCTTGTTGGCGGTGGCGCGCGAGACGCCGGCCCGCTCCATCACCTGCGACGCCAAGTCCTGCGGTTGTTGGTGGGCCGCCGCGGTGATCCACAGCGTGAGTGCATTCAGGTCGAGTCGGGCCATGACGGGTTTCCCTCCAGCGGGACGGTCGGATGTTGCAAACAGTGTCCCGCGCCCGCCGCGCGACTTGAGCAGGAAAAGCGGCTGGAAGACCGGCCATTTCCGGTGCATGCTGGAGACCGGCTCGCCGCCCCCCGCGCTCGGGGGAGGCCATCGCCGGCACGGGGTTTTCCCGCGGAGCTGCTCAGTACAATGCTGCGAGTTACAGCGCGGTTTCATGCCGGCTGAAGGGTTTCTTCACTTCCAGGGACATCGCCATGCCACTCGTTTCGATGCGTCAGCTGCTGGACCATGCCGCCGAGAACGGCTACGGAATTCCGGCCTTCAACGTCAACAACCTCGAGCAGGTGCAGGCCGTGATGAGCGCGGCCGACGAGGTCGGCGCCCCGGTCATCCTGCAGGCCAGCGCCGGCGCCCGCAAGTACGCCGGCGAGCCGTTCATCAAGCACCTGATCCTCGCGGCGGTCGAAAGTTACCCCCGGGTTCCCTTGGTGATGCACCAGGACCACGGCCAGAACCCGGACGTCTGCCAGGGCGCGATCAACCTGGGTTTCAGCTCGGTGATGATGGACGGCTCGCTGCAGGCCGACGGCAAGACCATCGCGAGCTACGACTACAACGTCGACGTGACGCGCAAGGTGGTCGACATGGCGCACCGGGTGGGGGTCACGGTCGAAGGTGAGCTGGGCGTGCTCGGCTCGCTCGAGACGATGAAGGGCGACAAGGAAGACGGCCACGGCACCGACGCGACGATGACGATGGACCAGCTGCTGACCGACCCGGAGCAGGCCGCCGACTTCGTCAAGCGCACCCAGCTCGATGCGCTGGCGATCGCGATCGGCACCAGCCACGGCGCCTACAAGTTCACCCGCAAGCCCACCGGCGACATCCTCGCGATCAGCCGCATCAAGGAAATCCACGCCCGCATCCCGAACACCCACCTGGTGATGCACGGCAGCTCGAGCGTGCCGCAGGAGCTGCTGGCCGCGATCCGCGAGTACGGCGGCGACATGAAGGAAACCTACGGCGTGCCGGTCAGCGAGATCCAGGAAGCCATCAAGCACGGCGTGCGCAAGATCAACATCGACACCGACATCCGCCTGGCGATGACGGCGGCGATCCGCAAGTTCTTCGTGCAGAACCCGGAGAAGTTCGACCCGCGCGAGTACCTGAAGCCGGCGCGCGAGGCCGCCAAGGCGATCTGCAAGCAGCGCTACCTGGAGTTCGGCTGCGAAGGCCAGTCCGGCAAGATCAAGGCGCAGAGCCTCGCGCAGGTGGCACAGCGCTACGCCAAGGGTGAGCTGGCGCAGATGGTGGTCTGAAACCCGCATCCTCACTGTTGATGAAGCCCGGCCATGCCGGGCTTCGTCGTTCGTGGCTCACTACAATCCGGCGCTGTCCTGCCCCTGCGCCGAAAGAGCCCATGAACGCCGTTCTGAACTCCACCCTCACCTCCCTGCCCCTGCTCGCGCGCGGCAAGGTTCGCGACAACTACGCGGTGGGCGCGGACCGTATCCTGATGCTCGCGAGCGACCGGCTCAGCGCGTTCGACGTGATCATGGGCGAACCGATCCCCGGCAAGGGCGAGCTGCTGACGCAGATGGCGCTGTTCTGGTTCGCGCACCTCGAAGGCATCATCCCGAACCACCTGACCGGCGACGACCCCGAGAGCGTCGTCACCGCGGCCGAGCGCGCGCAGGTGCGCGGCCGCTCGATGCTCGTGAAGCGCCTGAAGCCGCTGCCCGTCGAGGCCGTGGTGCGCGGCTACCTGGCCGGCAGCGGCTGGAGCGAGTACCAGCAGAGCCAGTCGGTGTGCGGCGTCGCGCTGCCGCCCGGGCTGAAGAACGCAAGCCCGCTGCCGGCACCGATCTTCACGCCGGCCACCAAGGCCGAGATGGGCGACCACGACGAGAACATCTCGTTCGACAAGATGGCGCAGATCATCGGCGCCGACCTCGCCGTGCGCGTGCGCGACACCGCGATCCAGCTCTACACCCGCGCCGCCGCGATCGCGCTGAAGAAGGGCATCATCATCGCCGACACCAAGTTCGAGTTCGGGCTCGACAGCGACGGCACGCTGACGCTGATGGACGAGGTGCTGACGCCCGACTCGTCGCGCTTCTGGCCGGTCGAGGGCTACGACGCCGCCTTCCGCGAAGGCCGCAACCCGCCGAGCTACGACAAGCAGTTCGTGCGCGACTGGCTCGAGCAGGTCCGCATCGACGGCCAACCCTGGCCGAAGCGCGCCCCGGCCCCGGCCCTGCCGGCCGAGGTGGTCGAGAAGACCGCCGCCAAGTACCGCGAAGCCCTGCAACGCCTGACCTCCTGAGCGCCATGCAGTCCCGCCTGCTGAAGCAGCTCGACGCCGCCATCGATGCCGCCGGCAACCCGGTCAAGGCCGATTGCCTGCGCGCCGAACGCGCCTGCCTGATGGCGCGCCACGGCCACTTCGACGAGGCGCGCAAGACGCTCACCGGGCTGCAGCAGCAGTACGCCTTGCAGCCGCACATGGCGCTGAGCGCGTGGATCAGCCTGGCCGAAGGGCTGATCGCGCACTACGGCAAGCTCGGCTCGGCCGAGGCGGTCGACAAGATCCACCGCGCCTACGCGATGAGCGGAGCCGCGCGAGAACCGGCGCTGCATGCGCTGTGCAGTGCCTGGCTGGCCCACCTCGACTACGTGCGGCACGACTTCGCGTCGATGGCGCGGCGCGTTGCCGAGACCCTGCGGCTCGCGGATGCAAAACATCATGCGGCACAGTCGCGCATCAGCCTCGTGATCGCGCAGACCTACCACTTCGCCGGCCGCTACGAGCGGGCCCAGCCCTGGTACACGCTGACCCGCCAGCACGCCACGTCCGAGGGCGACGAGGCGACGCTCGCGGCGCTGCTCGCCAACATGGCCTGGCTGAACGCCAGCCAGGCGCGCCAGAACGTGCTGAGCGGCCCCGGCGAGGCGCAGGCCACGCGGCAGGCGATGCTCGGCGCCGAGTCGTCGCAGAACTTCGATGCGCTGGTCGGCACCGCGGCGCTCGATGCACTGGCGCCGGTCATGCGGGCGCAGCTGCTGTCGCTGCAGGGCCGGCATGCCGACGCATTGCCGTTGTACGAGCTGCACCTCGACCATGCGCTGACCCAGGGCGCGGCGCACATGGCGAACTGGCTGCGCGCCGACCTGGCGTGGTGCCGCATCCAGCTGAAGCAGGCCGATGCAGCACGCGGGGATGCGCAGGCCGCCGAGGCCGCGAACCGCGCCGACTGCGACCTGGACGACCGCGCCGCCACGCACAGCCGGCTGGCGCAGGTCTACGCGGCACTCGGCCAGGTCGATGCCGCCAAGAAGCACTCGCAGCAGGCCGAGGCGGCCTGGAAGGCCTTCGCCGACGAGCAGGCCGAGGTGCTGCGCCTGCTCGACGCGGCGCTCACGTAGCCCGGATCAGAACAGCGCCATGCTCAGCTTGCGCCGGTACTGGTCGATGACCGGGTCGGCCGGCGCGGTATTGACCTTGCCCGTGACCTCCAGCGCACCCTTCGGCGCCGCGGCCTCGGCCTTCGGCGCCGGCTTGCTCATCAGCTCGAGGATCGCCACGTAGGTCTTGCGCGCCAGCTCGCCGTTCCAGGCCTTGTCGCGCATCACGATCTCGAGCAGCTCGTCCATCGCCTGCGTGAAGCGCTGCGCGGCGAAGTGCGTCTGGGCGAGTTCGAAGCGGGCGTCGAAATCCCGCTTGTTCGCGGCGATCGCCGCCGCCAGCTGCTCGGGGCTGCGCGCCGACGCGGCCTTCTCGCTGGCCGCCAGCCAGTGGCCGGCCGCGGCCAGCCGCGCGTCCAGCATCACCTTGCTCGCGACCGGGTCGAACGCGCGGCGCGCGTCATCGACACGCCCGGCCGTCAGCAGCGCGCGCAGGTAGTCGTAGCGGGCCACGTCATTGCCCGGGTCGATCGCCACCGCCTCCTGCAGGCGCTCCAGCGCGCTGTCGGCATCGCCCTCGGCCAGCAGCTCCTCGGCCGCGGCCAGGTCTTCGCCGGCGGCCGCTTCCTCGGCGCTCGGCACGTGCCGGTCGAGGAATTCGCGCACCTGCGCCTCGGGCAGCGCGCCGACGAAGCCGTCGACCGGCTGGCCGCCCTTGAACAGCACGCAGAACGGGATGCTGCGCACGCCGAACATCTGCGACAGCTGGCCGGAGATCTCGGGCTGCTCGTCGGCGTTCAGCTTGGCCAGCTTGAAGCGGCCGGCGTAGGCGACCTCGATCTTCTCGAGCACCGGCGTCAGCGCCTTGCAGGGGCCGCACCACGGTGCCCAAATGTCCAGCAGCACCGGCTGCTCGACCGAGGCGTTGATCAGGTCGGCTTCGAAGTTCTGAATCGTGATGTCCATCGTGTTCCGGCAAAGGGAAGGCGGGCAGTGCTGACAGGCCCTAGAGGTCAGATGGGCCGCGCCGCCTACAATTCAAGGTTGTTCAGCCCTTGGAGCGAGCCGTGAGCAGCGCCCCCGTGGTTGGCGTGGTGATGGGTTCCAGCAGCGACTGGGAGACCCTGCGCCTCGCGACCGAGATTCTCGCCGAGTTCGGCGTGCCCTACGAGGCGCGCGTGGTCTCTGCCCACCGCATGCCCGACGACATGTTCGCCTACGCCGAAACGGCCGCGCCGCGCGGCCTGCGCGCGATCATCGCCGGCGCCGGCGGTGCCGCCCACCTGCCCGGCATGCTGGCCGCCAAGACCACCGTGCCGGTGCTCGGCGTGCCGGTCGCGAGCCGCCACCTGCAGGGCGTCGATTCGCTGCATTCCATCGTGCAGATGCCCAAGGGCATCCCGGTCGCGACCTTCGCGATCGGCGCGGCAGGCGCAGCCAACGCCGCGTTGTTCGCCGTCGCGATGCTGGCCTGCGAGCAGCCCGCGCTGCGCGCCCGGCTCGAGGCCTACCGCGCCCGCCAGACCGAGGTCGCCCGCGCGATGTCCGCCGAACTCAAATGACGCAGCGCTTCATCCCCCCCGGCCAGACCCTGGGCGTGATGGGCGGCGGCCAGCTCGGCCGCATGTTCGTGCACGCCGCGCAGCAGATGGGCTACGCCACCGCGGTGCTCGACCCCGACGCCGCCAGCCCGGCCGGCCTGGTCGCGCACCACCATGTGCGCGCCGACTACCTCGATTCGACCGGGCTCACGCAGCTGGCCGCCGTCAGCGCGGCCATCACCACCGAGTTCGAGAACGTGCCGGCCGCCGCGCTGCGCACGCTGGCCGCGATGCGGCCGGTGGCGCCGGCGGGCGATGCGGTCGCGGTCTGCCAGGACCGGGCCGCCGAGAAGGCGCACTTCGGCCGCTGCGGCGTGCCGTGCGCGCCGTTCGCGCTGATCGAGACCCGCACCCAGCTCGACGCCGTCGACGACGCGCTGCTGCCCGGCATCCTGAAGACCGCGCGCCTCGGCTACGACGGCAAGGGCCAGGTGCGGGTGGCCGACCGCGCCGCGCTCGCCGCCGCGTGGGACGCGCTGAAGCAGGTGCCCTGCGTGCTCGAGCAGATGCTGCCGCTGGCCTACGAGGTGAGCGTGATCGTCGCGCGCGGCGCCGACGGCGCGAGCGTGCATTTCCCGCTGCAGCAGAACCTGCACCGCGACGGCATCCTCGCGGTGACGCGCGTGCCCTCGCCCGACGTGACGCCCGACGTGCAGCAGCAGGCCATCGCGCATGCCGGGCGCATCGCCGCGACGCTCGGCTACGTCGGCGTGCTGTGCGTCGAATTCTTCGTGCTGAAGGACGGCCGGCTGGTCGCCAACGAGATGGCGCCGCGCCCGCACAACTCCGGCCACTACACGCTCGACGCCTGCGACCAGTCGCAGTTCGACCTGCAGGTGCGCACGCTGGCCGGTGCGCCGCTGGCCGCGCCGCGGCTGCACTCGCCGGCGGTGATGCTGAACCTGCTCGGGGACCTGTGGTTCCGCGACGGCAAAGTCGAAAACGCGACCGAAACCGAGCCCGACTGGGCCGCGGTGCTGGCGCTGCCGGGCGTGCACCTGCACCTCTACGGCAAGGCCAGCGCCCGCCCGGGCCGCAAGATGGGCCACCTGACGGTCACCGCCGCGACGGCCGAGCTCGCCCACGCGGTCGCGCTGCAGGCGGCCGAGCACCTGGGCCTCGCGGCCTGGTGAGCGGCTGAGACGAGGACCTGCCGTGCTGCTCGATGCCCGCGATCCCGCCGCTGCCGCGGCCACCCAGGCCGTCCACCAGGCCGCCCGCGCGCTGGCCGATGGCGAGCTGGTCGGCATGCCGACCGAGACGGTCTACGGCCTGGCCGCCCGCGCCGATGACGACGCGGCGGTCGCGAAGATCTTCGCCGCCAAGGGCCGGCCGGCCGACCACCCGCTGATCGTCCACGTGCCCGACGTCGGATCGGCGCAGGTGTTCGCCGCCGACTGGCCGGCCGTCGCACAGCAGCTCGCGGCCCGCTTCTGGCCCGGCCCGCTGACGCTGATCGTGCCGCGCGCGCCCGGCGTGGCCGGTGCGTCGGCCGGCGGCCAGGACAGCATCGGCCTGCGCTGCCCGTCGCACCCGGTCGCGCAGGCACTGCTGCGCGAGGCCAAGGCGCTGGGCGTGCCGGGCGTCGCGGCACCGAGCGCGAACCGCTTCGGCCGCATCAGCCCGACGCGCGCCGCGCACGTGGTCGAGGAGTTCGGCGACGCGCTGCTGGTGCTCGACGGCGGCGACTGCGAGGTCGGCATCGAATCGAGCATCGTCGACTGCTCGCGCGGCCGCCCGGTGCTGCTGCGCCCCGGCGTGCTGACGCGCCGGCAGCTGGAGGCGGCCGCCGGCCAGCCGCTGGCCGACCGCGACGAGGC
>NZ_JBFUFQ010000016.1:0-59544 GCF_056403355.1 Rhizobacter sp. P2_H3
CAGCAGGCCCACGCGCTCGACCGCGACGCCGAGGGCCCGGCCCTGCTGGCGCTGGAGCTGCTGACGGCCGGGCAGCCGGTCGAGCCGCTGATCGCCGACTACCTCGAGGCCCAGCCGAAGAGCAGCTCGTTCCGCCTGCTGTACGCCCGCGTGCTGAATTCGGCGCAGCGCTATGCCGATGCGGTGCCGCAGCTCGAAGCGGTGACGCGCGCCGAGCCGCAGCTGCCGACGCCGTGGCTCACGCTCGGCGCGCTGCACCTGGAACTGCGCCACCCGAAGGAAGCCCAGGCCGCGCTGATGCAGTACGTGCAGCGCGCCGGCAGCGGCAGCCTGGCGCCAGCGCCGGCGCCGGTCGTGGCAGGYGGCGACGATGACGATGACGAAGCCCCGCCGACCGCCGACCAGGGGCTGGTGCAGGCCTACCTGCTGCTGTCGCAGGCCGCCGAGCAGCAGCGCGACTATGCCGGCGCCGAAGCCTGGCTGAAGAAGGTCGACAGCCCGCAGCGCGCGCTCGAGGTGCAGACCCGGCGCGCGTCGCTGCTGGCGCGCCAGGGCAAGGTCAAGGAGGCGCGCGAGCTGATCCGCCGCGCCCCCGAGAAGACGACCGAAGATGCGCGCTCCAAGCTGCTCGCCGAAGCGCAGATCCTGCGCGACGTGAAGCAATGGAACGAGGCGAACACGGTGCTGGCCAAGGCGAACCAGCGCTTCCCGAACGATCCCGACCTGCTGTACGAGCAGTCGATGATGGCCGAGAAGCTGAACCGCATGGACGAGATGGAGCGCCTGCTGCGCCGCGTCATCGAGCTGAAGCCCGATCACCACCACGCCTACAACGCGCTGGGCTACTCGCTCGCCGAGCGCAACCAGCGCCTGCCCGAGGCGCGCGACCTGATCCGCAAGGCACTCGACCTCGCGCCGGGCGAGCCGTTCATCACCGACAGCCTGGGCTGGGTCGAGTACCGGCTGGGCAACCGCAGCGAAGCGCTGCGCCTGCTGCAGCAGGCCTACCGCTCGCGCCCGGATGTCGAGATCGCCGCCCACCTGGGCGAGGTGCTGTGGATCAGCGGCCAGCGCGACGAGGCCCGCAAGGTGCTGCGCGATGCGCGCACGCGCGACAACGCGAACGACGTGCTGAAAGAGACGCTCGCGCGGCTGCGGGTCGACCTGTGAAGCTGGGCACCCTGGCAGCGCTGCTGGCCGGCGTGATGCTGGCTGGCTGCGCGACGCTGCAGCCGGTCACGCCGACCGCCTCGCCCGAGACGCTGTCGGGGCGGATGTCGGTGAAGGTCGATGCGACGCCGTCGACCGCGGCGCGCTCGGTCAGCGCCAGCTTCGAGCTGCAGGGCACGCCGCAGGACGGCCGGCTCGACCTGTCGACGCCGCTCGGCACGACGATCGCGCAGGCCCGGTGGTCCGGACGCCAGGCGCTGCTGACCACCGGCGGCGAACAGCGCGCCTACCCCGACCTCGATTCGCTGACGCAGGACATGCTCGGCGAGAGCCTGCCGATCGTCGCGCTGTTCGACTGGCTGCGCGGCCGCGTCTGGGCCGGCGCGCCGAGCCGCCCGGCCGTGCCGCCGGCCGACGCCGGCTTCCAGCAACTGGGCTGGGACGTGAACCTGGCCCGCTTCGACGAAGGCTGGGTAATCGCCCAACGCGCGCAACGCGCGCAGGCGCCCGCCGTCGTCGTGCGCGCCCGCATCGACCGCCCCTGACACCGCTTCCCGCCCGATGAGCCTGACCGCCTTGTACGACGTGGCCGCGCCGGCCAAGCTGAACCTGTTCCTGCACATCGTCGGCCGGCGCGCCGACGGCTACCACCTGCTGCAATCGGTCTTCGTGCTGATTGACTGGGCCGACACGCTGCACTTCGAACTGCGCCGCGATGGCCGGCTCGCCCGCCATGACTTGACGGCTGCGCTGCCGGCCGACGACCTGTGCCTGCGCGCGGCGCGTGCCCTGCAGGCGGCATCGGGCACCTCGCTCGGCGCCGACATCTCGATCGACAAGCAGGTGCCGTGGGGCGCCGGCATGGGCGGCGGCAGCTCGGACGCGGCCAGCACGCTGCTCGCGCTGAACCGGCTGTGGCAGCTCGACTGGCCACGCGAGAAGCTGATGGCGCTCGGCCTGACGCTGGGGGCCGACGTGCCGTTCTTCCTGGCGAACTCTGGAAAGGGCAGCGCCTGGGTCGAGGGCATCGGCGAGAAACTGACCCCGCTGGAGCTGCCCGCACAATGGCTGGCGGTCGTCAAACCGGCCGCGAGCATCGAAACCCGTGGCATCTTTCTCAGCCCCCTGTTGGTTCGCAACACAGAAGCTGCTATAGTCGCAGGCTTCCTTGAGGACGGCGGTATGCAAAGTCTTCTCGAAGGGTTCGGTCGCAACGATTTGCAGCCGCCTGCCGAGAACCAGTGCTCCGAAGTGGCGCAAGCCGCCCGTCTGCTCGAGGCCCGCTTCGGCAACAGCCGCATGACGGGCTCCGGCAGCGCGGTGTTTTCCAGGGCTGGCGTAGACGATCTGCCCACGGCGACAATGCCGACGGACCTGCCGTCGGGTTGGGTGGGTCGGATGTGCCGAAGTCTGGTGCAGCATCCCTTGCAGGGCTGGTGCGCTGACTGAGACAAGTTGAAGGTGGGTCGCGATCCGATGATCGCGGTCGACCGGTGTAGGGGAGTCGCCAAGTTGGTTAAGGCATCGGATTTTGATTCCGACATGCGAGGGTTCGAGTCCTTCCTCCCCTGCCAAATTCTTTGATGTGTCTTGTTTCCCGGTGCTCACACCAGCGCACGCGGGGCTGAAACGGAAGGGTGGGTGCGCTGGACCATGAATGCGCCCCTCGACACACCCCGCAACGCACCCCGCAAGAGCGTCGACGGAGGAAACGTGCTTTTCAACACCGTGCTGTTCACCGGCAATGCCAATCCCGCCCTCGCGCAGGAGATCGCATCGCATCTCGGCATCGAACTCGGCAAGGCTTCGGTCGGCCGCTTCTCCGACGGTGAAGTCGCCATCGAGATCCAGCAGAACGTCCGCGCCCGCGACATCTTCATCGTCCAGCCGACCTGCGCGCCGACGAACGAGAACCTGATGGAGCTGTGCATCATGGTCGATGCACTGAAGCGCGCCTCGGCCCGCCGCGTGACGGCCGTGATCCCCTACTTCGGCTATGCGCGGCAAGACCGCCGCCCGCGCTCGACGCGCGTGCCGATCAGCGCCAAGGTCGTCGCCAACATGCTCGAGGCCGTCGGCGTCGAGCGCCTGCTGACGATGGACCTGCACGCCGACCAGATCCAGGGCTTCTTCAACATCCCGGTCGACAACATCTACGCGTCGCCGGTGCTGCTGTCCGACCTGCAGAGCAAGCGCTATCAAGACCTCGTGGTCGTGTCGCCGGACGTCGGCGGCGTGGTGCGCGCCCGGGCGCTGGCCAAGCAGCTCGGCTGCGACCTCGCCATCATCGACAAGCGCCGCCCGAAGGCCAACGTCTCCGAGGTCATGCACGTGATCGGCGACATCGACGGGCGCAACTGCGTGATCATGGACGACATGATCGACACCGCCGGCACGCTGGTGAAGGCGGCCGAGGTGCTGAAGGAGCGCGGCGCGAAGAACGTCTATGCGTATTGCACGCACGCGGTGTTCTCCGGCCCGGCGATCGAGCGCATCAAGGGCTCGCAGCTCGACGAAGTCGTCATCACCAACACCATCCCGCTCAGCGACGAGGGCAAGACCTGCTCGAAGGTGCGTCCGCTGTCGGTGGCATTCCTGTTCGCCGAAACCATCCGCCGGATCTCCGACGGTGAATCGGTGACCTCCTTGTTCGCGGAACAGAACAGCAATTTCTGATCCGCAGACGACGACCGGCGCTTCGGTGCCGGTCGAGTTCGCGGGGCTGCAAGGCCCCATTCGAGACACCTGGTCGCGGGTGTCTTCCAATCTTTTGGAGTCAACATGAAATTCGTCGCATTCGAGCGCAAGCTGCAGGGGACCGGAGCGAGCCGCCGCCTGCGCTTGGCTGAAAAAGTTCCCGGCATCGTCTATGGCGCCGGCACCCCTTCGATGATCGAACTCGATCACAACGCGCTGTTCCATGCGTTGAAGAAGGAAGCCTTCCACTCGTCGATCCTCGAGATGGAACTGGCCGGCAAGACCGAACAGGTGCTGCTGCGTGACTACCAGATGCACCCCTTCCGCCAGATCGTGCTGCACATCGACTTCCAACGCGTCGATGCCACCACCAAGATCGTCAAGAAGGTGCCGCTGCACTTCATCAACGAAGAAAACTCGCCGGCCGTCAAGGCCGACGGTTGCCTGGTGAACCACGTCGCCACCGAACTGAAGATCCAGTGCCTGGCTTCGCAACTGCCCGAGTTCCTGACGGTCGACCTGGCCACGCTGGTCAAGGGCCAGTCGCTGCATGTCAGCGACCTGAAGCTGGCCGACGGCATCAAGGTCGTCACCCAGGGCAAGCCGAACCCGGTCATCGCCTCGACCTCGGTGCCGGTCGAGGAAGAAGCCGCTCCGGTGGTGGTGGCCCCGGTGGCCGCCGCCCCGACCAAGGCCAAGAAGAGCGAGAAGCAGAACCGAGGCTGAGACCTTCGGCCTGCTGCCCGCACGAAGCCCCGCCTTGGCGGGGCTTTTTGCTTTCAGCAAAGCTTCGCTTTCATTTCTACCGTACGCGTCACATTTGAAAGCGGTTTCAGCCGTCACGTTTGAGATACGTCTTGCGAGAGCCGGTGGCCTTACCGTGCAGCCCCATCACCAACCCGGGGAGCAAGGCATGTCGAGTTCCATCACCCATTCATGGCGGCGCGCCGGCTGGGCCGCGCTGCTGGCGCTCGGCGCCGCGTTTGCCCCCGCCGCGCAGGCGGCCGACGCCGACGCGGTGTGCTTCTATGAGCACGTCAACTACCAGGGCGCGTCGACATGCAGCGGCACCGGCAGCAGCTGGATCGGCAGCGCCTGGAACGACCGCGCGTCGTCGGTCAAGCTGCGCAGCGGCTACCAGGTCGAGCTGTTCGAGCATTCGAACTACGGCGGCCGCTCGCTGAAGCTCGCCGCCGACAACGCCAACCTGGTGCCGCTGGGCTTCAACGACTTCGTGTCGTCGTACAAGCTCACGCAGACCGCGAGCTGCGGCGCCGTCGACTGGGTCGAGGGCACGGTCTACCGCACCGTGGGCACGGTCGTGCGCTACGTGCCGAACGGCAACTACTACAAGCTCGTCAACGTCACCGCGAACGGCAGCGACGCGACCAACCCGACGATCAGCACCTGGTACTGGCAGCCGACCCCCTGCGACGGCGGCAACAACGGGAACCCGGGCGGCCTGCCGGCCAAGGTCGCCGGCGGTTACTACCCCGACTGGAAGCCGTCGCCGCTGCGCATCCGCGACCTGCCGGCGAACTACAACCTCGTCTACCTGTTTGCCGCGCGTCCGGTCGGCGGCTCGCCCGGCACGACCGGCGCGGTCACCTGGAGCGCCCCCGGCGACGGCCGCGGCGCCGCGACCAACCTGAAGGCCGACATCCAGTACGCCCGCACGACGCAGGGCCGCAAGATCATCCTGTCGGTCGGCGGTGCCGGCAACGGCATGAGCTTCCCGAACCGCACGAAGTCGCAGACCTTCGTCAACAGCGTGGTCGGGATCGCCAACCAGCTCGGCGGCCTCGACGGCATGGACTGGAACACCTTCGAGGGCAGCCAGGCACCCGACACCAACGAGATGATCTGGATCAGCCTGGAGCTGAAGCGCCAGTTCCCGGGCTTCGTCATCAGCGCGCCGCCGGCGCCGTGGAACTCGGTCGACAAGGTGTTCTGCAAGTCGATGGTGGACGCCGGTGCGATCGATTACTGCGCGCCGCAGTACTACGACGGCCCGAACCTGGCCGACCCGGCCTACGTGGTCAACAGCATCAAGGAATGGGTCGGGCTGCTGGGCGCCGAGCACGTGGTCGTCGGCTTCGGCATCAATGCCGGCGTCACCAACTACATGACGCGCCAGCAGGCGATCGACACCTGGAACCAGGTGAAGGCCAACCACCCGACGATCCGCGGCGCGTTCGACTGGGAGATCGGCACCGACGAGACGCAGGGCTGGCCGTTTGCGAACGGCGTGGCTCCGCTCGTGAAGTAAATCTGTACCGGTCCGGCCCGCCGGGGCCCCAGCCGATAATCCGCGGATGATTCGACTGATGGTGGGCCTCGGCAACCCCGGGCCGGAATACGAAGCGACCAACCACAACGCCGGTTTCTGGTGGATCGATGCGGTCGCGCGCGAATGGAAGGCCTCGCTCACGCCCGAGCGCAGCTACTTTGGCCTGGTCGCGCGGGTGAACCGCCCCGACGGGCCGCTGTGGCTGCTGGAGCCGCAGACCTACATGAACCTGTCGGGCAAGTCGGTCGCGGCGCTGGCCCGCTTCTTCAAGATCGAGCCGCAGGAGATCCTCGTCGCGCACGACGAGCTCGACCTGATGCCCGGCCAGGCCAAGTTCAAGCGCGGCGGCGGCCACGCCGGCCACAACGGGCTGCGTGACATCCATGCGCAACTCGGCACCGCCGACTACTGGCGGCTGCGGCTGGGCATCGGCCACCCGGGCGTGAAGGCCGAGGTCATCGACTACGTGCTGCGCAAGCCGAAGCCCGAGGCGCGTGTCGCGATCGAGGACACGATCGCGAAGACGATGACCGTGCTCGACCTGATCGCCGCCGGCGAGATGGAACGCGCGACGATGAAGCTGAACGCCAAGCCCCCGCGCCCGAAGCCGCCGCGGCCCGCGGCGCCCGATGCCCCTGGCATGCCGGTGGAGAAAGCCGAATGAAGCCGCGGCTGACCGCGACGCTGTGGGCCGTGTCGTGGTTGATGTCGGGCACGAGTGCGGTGGCCGGGCCGACGGTCTACCGCTGCGGCCCCGACCGCAACGTCTACTCGCAGCTGCCGTGCGCCGATGGCGAGGCCGTCGATGCCCGTGATGGCCGCACCGCGCAGCAGCGCGCCGAGTCCGAGGCGGCGGCCCGCAAGCAGGCCGAGACCGGCTCGGAGATGGAGCAGGACCGGCTGGCGCGCGAAGCGGCCGTCCGGCCGTCGAGTGCGATGAACCTCGCACCCGTCTCGCATGCCGCGTCGGCACCGAAGGCGAAGCCCACCAAAGGCAAGACGAGCAAGTCGACGAAGGGAAAGTCGGCCAGGGACCGTCAGGGCGACGACGAGGTGCGGATCGTCGTGCCCGCCGCCAAGGGCAAGCCGGCGAAGTGATCAGGTGACCATCAACCGGTAGCCTGCGCCTGCAGCCGCCGGTACTTCTCCCACAGGCTTTCCTGCGTCTCGACATGCGCCGGGTTGACCGGAATGCAGGCGACCGGGCAGACCTGCACGCACTGCGGCTCGTTGAAGTGGCCGACGCATTCGGTGCACTTGCCCGGGTCGATCACGTAGTACTCCGCGCCCATCGAGATCGCCTGGTTCGGGCACTCGGGCTCGCACACATCGCAGTTGATGCAGTCGYCGGTGATCATCAAGGCCATGGCACGGGTCCCGCGAGAGCTCAGGCGTCGGGTTTGACGCGCTGCTGGAGTCGGTTGAGGACGGAGGGTGACACGAACTTCGAGACATCACCGCCCAAGGTGGCAATCTCGCGCACGAAAGTACCGGAAACGAACTGGTAGTGGTCGCTGGGCGTCAGGAACACCGTCTCCACGTCGGGCATCAGCTG
The DNA here is from genome assembly GCF_056403355.1 of Rhizobacter sp. P2_H3. Taxonomy (NCBI): domain Bacteria; kingdom Pseudomonadati; phylum Pseudomonadota; class Betaproteobacteria; order Burkholderiales; family Sphaerotilaceae; genus Rhizobacter; species Rhizobacter sp. P2_H3. The sequence goes on from NZ_JBFUFQ010000016.1 coordinate 7,713, forward strand.
GCGGTTCATGCCGGCCATCTGGAACTCGTACTCGAAGTCGCTGACGGCGCGCAGCCCGCGCACCACCACCTTGCCGCCATGCGAGACCACGAAGTCGCGCAGCAGGCCGCGGAACGCGATCACCTCGATGTTCGGATGCTTGGCGGCCAGCTCCTGCGCGATCTCGAGCCGCTCGTCGAGCGTGAACATCGTGCGCTTGTGGTGGCCGGCGGCCACCGCGACGATCAGCCGCTCGAACAGGCGCGCCGCGCGCCGCATCAGGTCTTCATGCCCGAGCGTCATCGGGTCGAAGGTGCCGGGGTAGACGGCGGTGAGGCGGGTCACAGAGGTCAAGACAGGCTCCTTCGGATCGGGCTCACAGGCTCACACAGGCGTTTGCGGCGCAGTGTAGCTGCGCCGCAGCAAATGAAAGTGCACCGCGCCGGCACGGCCCTGGCGGTGCAGCACGAGGCCGAACGGCGCCAGCTCCGCGTCGCCGAAGGCCCGGTCGGCCTCCAGGTAGACGAAACCGCCGTCGACCACCAGCGGCGCCGCGGCCTTCAGCGCCGGCAGGAACACCTCGGCATCGAACGGCGGGTCGATGAAGACCAGCTCGAAGCGGCCCGGCGCGCTGCGCGCCATCCAGGCCAGCGCGTCGGCGGCCTCGATGCGCACCTGTTCGGCCTTCAGCCGGGCCTGCACCTCGCGCAGCCCGCGGGCCAGCCGGCTGTCGCGCTCGACCAGCGTCACCTCGGCCGCACCGCGCGACGCGGCCTCGAACCCCAGCGCACCGCTGCCGGCGTAGGCATCGAGGCAGCGCCAGCCGTCCAGCGACTGGCCCAGCCAGTTGAACAGCGTCTCGCGCACCCGGTCGGGCGTGGGCCGCAGGCCCGGGGCGTCGGCCACCGGCAGCTTGCTGCGCTTCCATTTGCCGCCGATCACGCGCACTTCGCGCGGCGGGCCCGATTTCACTGTGCTCACAGCCGAACCGGGATCCCGCGCGCGGCCATCAAGGCCTTCGCTTCACCGACCGTGTGCTGCCCGTAGTGGAAGATGCTGGCGGCCAGCACCGCATCGGCACCGCCCTGCTGGATGCCTTCGACCAGGTGCTCGAGCGTGCCGACGCCGCCGGAGGCGATCACCGGCACGTCGACCGCATCGCTGACCGCCCGCGTGAGCGGCAGGTTGAAGCCGATGCGCGTGCCGTCGCGGTCCATGCTGGTCAGCAGGATCTCGCCGGCACCCTGCTCGGCCATCGTGCGCGCCCATTCGACCGCATCGATCCCGGTGTTGCGGCGCCCGCCATGGGTGTAGACCTGCCAGCCGGGCTGGCCGTCCTCGCGCGACTTGGCGTCGATCGCCACCACGATGCACTGCGCACCGTACTTGGCCGACGCATCGCGGATCACCTGCGGGTTGGCCACCGCGGCCGAGTTGAAGCTGACCTTGTCGGCCCCGGCGTTCAGCAGCGTGCGGACATCGTCCACCGTGCGCACGCCGCCGCCCACCGTCAGCGGGATGAAGACCTGCGAGGCCACCGCCTCGATCATGTGCAGCAGCAGCCCGCGGCCGTCGCTGGTGGCGGTGATGTCGAGGAAAGTGATCTCGTCGGCGCCCTGCTCGTTGTAGCGGGCGGCGATCTCGACCGGATCGCCGGCATCGCGCAGCTCGACGAAGTTGACGCCCTTGACGACCCGCCCGCCGGTGACGTCGAGGCAGGGGATGATTCGCTTGGCCAGCATCAGGGTCCGCTCGGTTTCGGCTCAGTTGCCGCTCAGTTGCCGTTCAATTCGTCGGCGCGCTTCTGCGCCACCGCGAAATCGAGGTTGCCGGTGTAGATCGCCCGGCCGCAGATCACGCCTTCGACGCCCTGTTCCTCGATCGCGCACAGCCGCTCGATGTCGGCCAGGTCGGACAGCCCGCCCGACGCGATCACCGGGATCGACAGCGCCTGCGCCAGCTTCACCGTCGCGTCGATGTTGATGCCGTTGAGCATGCCGTCGCGGCCGATGTCGGTGTAGATCACGCCTTCGACGCCGTAGTCCTCGAACTTCTTCGCGAGGTCGATCACCTCGTGGCCGGTCAGCTTGCTCCAGCCGTCGGTCGCGACCTTGCCGTCCTTCGCGTCCAGCCCGACGATGATGTGGCCGCCGAACGCGCTGCAGGCGTCCTTCAGGAAGCCAGGGCTCTTGACCGCGGCGGTGCCGATGATCACGAAGCTGAGCCCGTCGTCGAGGTAGCGCTCGATGGTGTCGAGGTCGCGGATCCCGCCACCCAGCTGCACCGGGATGTCGTCGCCGACCTCGGCCAGGATGGCCTTGATCGCCGCCTCGTTGACCGGCTTGCCGGCGAAGGCACCGTTCAGGTCGACCAGGTGCAGGCGCCGCGCACCCGCATTGACCCATCGTCGCGCCATCGCGGCCGGATCCTCGCTGAAGATGGTGGAGTCGTTCATGTCGCCCTGCTTCAGGCGGACACAGTGACCGTCTTTCAGGTCGATGGCGGGGATCAGCAGCATGGCCGAATCAGTGGGGTGGGGAGAGGTGAGCGAACAAGCCGAGAAGGTCGCAAGGATGACGCTGGCAAGCGCGAACGAGCGATCAGGGAGTCCAATGCAGGAAGTTGCGGTACAGGGCAAGCCCGTGCTCGGCACTTTTCTCGGGGTGGAACTGCGTGGCGAAAATGTTATCCCGAGCCAGCGCGCAGGTAAAGCGAACGCCGTAATCGGTTTCACCTGCGCTGTCGGCCGGATCGGCCGGTTGCGCGTAGAAGCTGTGGACGAAGTAGTAGTACGAGCCGTCGGGCACGCCCGCCCAGATCGGGTGCACCTGCGGCTGCGCGCGCTGCCAGACCTGGTTCCAGCCCATCTGCGGCACCTTGAACCGGCTGCCGTCGGGTTGCAGCTGCCCGGCAAGCCGGAAACGCCGCACCGCGCCGGGGATCAGCCCGAGCCCGTCGGTCGGGCCTTCCTCGCTGGTCGACAGCAGCATCTGCATGCCGACGCACACGCCCATCAGCGGCTTGTGGGCCGCGGCGTGCAGCACGGCCTCCTGCAGGCCGGAGTCGCGCAGCTCGCGCATGCAATCGGGCATCGCGCCCTGGCCGGGCAGCACGATGCGCTCGGCGGCGTACACCTCGTCGGGCTTCGAGGTGACGATCACGTCGACCCCTTCCCCGCGTGCCACGTGCATCACCGCCTGCGACACCGAGCGCAGGTTGCCCATGCCGTAGTCGACGACGGCGACGGTGCGTGCCACTTAGAGGCTCCCCTTGGTCGACGGAATCACGCCGGCCGCGCGCGGATCGATCTCCAGCGCCATCCGCAGCGCCCGCGCGAACGCCTTGAAGATCGTCTCGCACTGGTGGTGCGCGTTCTCGCCGTGCAGGTTGTCGATGTGCAGCGTGACGCCGGCGTGGTTCGAGAAGCCCTGGAAGAACTCGTAGACCAGCTGCGTGTCGAGCGCGCCGATCATGCCGCTCTTGAAGTCGACCCGCATGTGCAGCCCCGGCCGGCCGGAGAAGTCGATCACCACGCGCGACAGCGCTTCGTCGAGCGGCACGTAGGCATGGCCATAGCGCCGCAGCCCCTTCTTGTCGCCCACCGCCTTGGCCATCGCCTGGCCGAGCGTGATGCCGACGTCTTCCACCGTGTGGTGGCCATCGATGTGCAGGTCGCCCTGGGCGTCGATGTCGAGGTCGATCAGCCCGTGGCGGGCGATCTGGTCGAGCATGTGGTCGAAGAAGCCGATGCCGGTGTGGAATTTCGCGACGCCGGTGCCGTCGAGGTTCAGGCTGACGCGGATCTGCGTCTCGTTGGTGTTGCGGACCACCTCCGCCTTGCGTTCCACGGTGCTCATCACAGGCTTTCCTTCAGGGCTTGCAGCATCTTCACGTTCTCGTCCGGCGTGCCCACCGTCAGGCGCAGGCAGTTGGCCAGCAGCGGGTGCAGGCCGGCGACGTTCTTCACGAGCACGCCGCGCGCCTTCATGCCGGCGAACGCGGCGGCCGAATCGGCCACCCGGGCCAGGATCATGTTGGCCTCGCTCGGGAACGGCTTCACGCCCGGCAGATCGCGCAACGCGGCCAGCAGCTTGTCGCGCTCGCTGCGGATGATCGCTGCCTGGCGCGCGTACTCGTCGACATGCTCCAGCGCGAACAGCGCCGCCTCGCAGTTCAGCACGCTGATGTTGAACGGCGGGCGCAGCTTGTCGACCTCGGCAATCAGCGGCTTGCGCCCGATCAGGTAGCCGATGCGCACGCCGGCCAGGCCGAACTTGCTCATCGTGCGCATCAGCAGCACGTGTTCGTGGCGCTTCAGGCGCGCCATCGAGTCGCGTGCGGCGAACGGCTGGTAGGCCTCGTCGATCACGACCAGCCCGGGTGCGGCCTCGATGATCGCGTCGATCGCCGCATCGTCCCAGAGGTTCGCGGTCGGGTTGTTCGGGTAGGCGATGTAGACCAGCGCCGGTTGGTGCTCGCGCACCGCGGCCAGCATCGCCGGCAGGTCGAGCTCGAAATCGGCCGTGGTCGGCACGCCGATGAACGGCAGGCCCTGCAGCTTGGCCGACATCGCGTACATCACGAAGCCCGGCAGCGGCGCCAGCACGCTGTTGCCCGGCACGTCGCAGGCCAGCGCCAGCAGCGAGATCAGCTCGTCGGAGCCGTTGCCCAGCATGATGTCGCAGTCGTCCGGCATGCCGGCGTGCGCGGCGAGCTTCGCGCGCAACAGGTCGCCGCGCTCGGCCGGGTAGCGATTCAGCGCCACGTCGGCCAGGCGCCGGCCCAAGGCCTCGCGCAAGGCGGGCGGCAGCGGGAACGGGTTCTCCATCGTGTCGAGCTTGACCAGCCCGGCCGACGGCTGCACCGCGTAGCCATGCATCGACTGGATGTCCTGGCGGATCACCCGTTTCATGCGTTGTTCCAGCGCGGCGCTCATGCCCTGTTCCCTTTCAGTCGAAGTTCGGCGGCCCGGGCGTGCGCCTGCAGGCCTTCGCCGTACGCGAGTTCAGCGGCGATCGGCCCCAGCACCTGCGCGCCGGCCTCGCTGACCTCGATCAGGCTCGATCGCTTCTGGAAGTCGTAGACCCCCAGCGGCGACGAGAAGCGGGCGGTGCCCGAGGTCGGCAGCACGTGGTTCGGCCCGGCGCAGTAGTCGCCCAGGCTCTCGCTGGTGAACGCGCCGAGGAAGATCGCACCGGCATGGCGCAGCAGCGGCTCCCAGCGCGCCGGCTCGGCCGAGCTGACCTCCAGGTGTTCCGGCGCGATGCGGTTGCTGATCTCGCAGGCCTCTTCCATGCTGCGGGTGTGGATCAGCGCGCCGCGGCCTTCGAGCGACGCACGGATCACGTCGCGGCGCGGCAGGCCGGGCAGCAGGCGATCGATGGCCTCGGCGACGCACGCGATGTAGGCCGCATCGGGGCACAGCAGGATGCTTTGCGCGAGCTCGTCGTGCTCGGCCTGGCTGAAGAGGTCCATCGCGACCCAGTCGGGCGGCGTGCTGCCGTCGGCCAGCACCAGGATCTCGCTCGGCCCGGCGATCATGTCGATGCCCACCTTGCCGAACACGCGCCGCTTGGCGCTCGCGACGTAGGCGTTGCCCGGGCCGGTGATCTTGTCGACGGCCGGCACGGTGGCGGTGCCGTACGCCAGCGCGGCCACGGCCTGCGCGCCACCGAGCGTGAACGCGCGGTCGACGCCGGCGATCGCGGCGGCAGCCAGCACCATCGCGTTGCGCTCGCCCTTCGGGGTCGGTACCACCATCACGATCTCGCCGACACCCGCCACCTTCGCCGGCACCGCGTTCATCAGCACGCTGGACGGGTAGGCCGCCTTGCCGCCCGGCACGTAGATGCCGACGCGGTCGAGCGGCGTGACCTTCTGGCCGAGCAGCGTGCCGTCTTCGTCGCGGTAGCTCCACGAGCGGCCGCAGGCGTCGAGCTGGCGCTCGTGGTAGCTGCGCACGCGCTGCGCCGCCGCTTCGAGCGCTGTGCGCTGTGCCGGCGTGATCGCCTGCAGCGCGGCCTGCAGCTCGTCGCGCGTGATCTCGAGCGACGCGACCGAGGCAGCCGTCAGCCCGTCGAAGCGCTGCGTGTACTCCAGCACCGCCGCATCGCCGCGCGCCTGCACGTCGGCCAGGATGGCGGCGACGCGCTCCTCGATCGCATGATCCGTTTCCGCCGACCAATGCAGCACCCGCTGGAAATCGGCCTCGAAGCCGGCGGCGGTGGTGGTGAGCTGGCGGATCTTCACGCTCATGGTCGGGACTCTATGGCAGTGGAAAATGCATCGATGATGCGGCGCAAGGGCTCGCGCTTGAGCTTCAGCGCCGCCTGGTTCACGACCAGGCGCGACGAGATCTGCATGATCTCCTCGACCTCGACCAGGTGGTTGGCCTTCAGCGTGCTGCCGGTGGACACCAGGTCGACGATCGCGTCGGCCAAGCCGGTCAGCGGCGCGAGCTCCATCGAGCCGTACAGCTTGATCAGGTCGACGTGCACGCCCTTCTCGGCGAAATGGTCGCGCGCGACGCCGACGTACTTGGTGGCGACGCGGATGCGCGAGCCCTGCTTCACGGCCGCGGCGTAGTCGAAATCGGCCCGCACCGCGACGCTCATGCGGCACTTCGCGATGCGCAGGTCGAGCGGCTGGTACAGGCCCTGGCCACCGTGCTCCAGCAGGATGTCCTTGCCGGCCACGCCGAGGTCGGCGCCGCCGTACTGCACGTAGGTCGGCACGTCGGTCGCGCGCACCAGCACCACCCGCACCTCGGGCTGGTTGGTGCCGAGGATCAGCTTGCGCGACTTCTCCGGGTCTTCGGTGACCTCGATGCCGGCCGCCTTCAGCAGCGGCAGCGTCTCGTCGAAGATGCGTCCCTTGGACAGTGCCAGCGTCAGCATCACTTGACTCTTTCGATGTCGGCGCCGATGCCGCGCAGCTTGGCTTCCATCTGGTCGTAGCCGCGGTCCAGGTGGTAGATGCGGTCGACCACCGTCTCGCCGTCGGCCACCAGGCCGGCGATCACGAGGCTGGCGGAGGCACGCAGGTCGGTCGCCATCACGGTGGCACCGGACAGGCGCTCGACGCCGTTCATCACCGCCGTATGGCCGTCGACCTCGATCTTCGCGCCCAGCCGCACCAGCTCGTTGACGTGCATGAAGCGGTTCTCGAAGATCGTCTCGGTGACCTTGGCCGGCCCTTCGGCGATGCAGTTCAGCGCCATGAACTGCGCCTGCATGTCGGTCGGGAAGGCCGGGTACTCGCTGGTGCGGAAGCTCACCGCGCGCGGGCGCTTCGCGTTCTTCACGCGGATCCAGTCGGCGCCGGATTCGATCGTGACGCCGGCCTCGCGCAGCTTGTCGATCACCGCGTCGAGGTGGTCGGCACGGGCGCGGCGCAGCACGACATCGCCGCCGGTGGCGGCCACCGCGCACAGGAAGGTGCCGGTCTCGATGCGGTCGGGGACGATGCGGTGTTGCACGCCCCCCAGCCGCTCGACGCCCTGGATGCGGATCCTGCTGCCGCCGTGGCCTTCGATCTTCGCGCCCATCGCGATCAGCATCTCGGCGAGGTCGCGGATCTCCGGCTCCTGGGCGGCGTTCTCGAGCACCGTCTCGCCCTCGGCCAGCGTGGCGGCCATCAGCAGGTTCTCGGTGCCGGTCACGGTGACCATGTCGGTCGTGATGCGGGCCCCACGCAGGCGTTTCGTCTTCGCGATGATGTAGCCGTGCTCGACGACGATGTCGGCGCCCATCGCCTGCAGGCCCTTGATGTGCTGGTCGACCGGGCGCGAGCCGATCGCGCAGCCGCCGGGCAGCGAGACGGTGGCCTCGCCGAAGCGCGCCAGCAGCGGGCCCAGCACCAGGATCGATGCGCGCATCGTCTTGACCAGGTCGTAGGGGGCTTCGGGCGAGGTGACGGCCGAGGCGTTCAGCGCGACGGTGTCGGGGGCGGATTCGCTGCGCTCGGCGCTGACGCCCATGTTGCGCAGCAGCTTCAGCGTGGTGCTCACGTCCTGCAGGCGCGGCACGTTGGTCAGCGTGACCGGCTCGGCGGTGAGCAGCGCGGCGCACAGCTCGGGCAGCGCGGCGTTCTTGGCCCCGGAGATCGTGACTTCGCCGTTCAGTTGGCGGCCACCGCGGATGAGGAGTTTGTCCATGGCTTGGATCGCCCAGGCCCGACACGGCTGAATGACCTGCACCCGCAGGCCCGCCAGCCGCAGCGGACACTGCGGCTGGGTTCAGTGGTGGTGGTGGGCCGAGGCGGGCTCGGCAGCGTGGGCCCACTCGGCGGGCGTGAGGGTCTTCATCGACAGCGCGTGGATTTGCTCGCGCATTCTATCGCCGAGGGCCTGGTAGACGCGCTGGTGGCGCGCGACGCGGCTGGCACCCTCGAACTCCGCCGAAACGATGGTGGCGAAGAAGTGGCGACCGTCGCCCTCGACCTGCAAGTGCTCGCAGGCGAGCCCTTGCGCGATGAAGCGCTGGACGTCGTCGGGTGTAGGGTCGGCCATAAGGACCGCGATTATCACCCAGGCCGGTAGCCCGGATGCCAACCCGGGTTGTTCAGTGGCGAATCTTGTAGCCGATGCGCAAGAGGTGCAGGCACAGCCCGCAGACGACGGCCAGGCTGCCCGCCACCACTGCCAGGCTGGTCCACGGCGACACGTCGCTGACGCCGAAGAAACCGTGCCGGAAGCCGTCGATCATGTAGAAGAACGGATTCAGGTGGCTCACCTTCAGCCACAGCGGCGGCAGCGAGTGCACCGAGTAGAAGACCCCCGACAGGAAGGTCATCGGCATCACGATGAAGTTCTGGAACGCGGCGATCTGGTCGAACTTCTCGGCCCACAGGCCGGCCACCAGCCCCAGCGCACCCATCATCGCGGCCCCGGCGATCGCGAACACCAGGATCCACAGCGGCTGCGCGACCGTCAGCGGCGCGAACCACAGCGTGACCAGCAGCACGCCCAGCCCGACCACCAGCCCGCGCACGATGGCCGCACCCACGTAGGCCAGGAACCAGGCCCAGTGGCTGAGCGGCGTGACCAGCAGGAACACCAGGTTGCCGGTGATCTTGCTCTGGATCAGCGACGAGCTGCTGTTGGCGAACGCGTTCTGCAGCACGCTCATCATCACGAGGCCGGGGATCAGGAACGCGGTGTAGCCGACGGTGCCGTAGACCTTGACGTGGTCTTCGAGCGCGTGGCCGAAGATCAGCAGGTACAGCACCGCAGTGAGCACCGGCGCGGCGACGGTCTGGAAGCTGACCTTCCAGAAACGCAGCACCTCCTTGTAGAGCAGCGTGCGCGTGCCCGACAGCAATCCAGGCGTGGCGCTCATGATTTCACCTCCGCCGGCCCGTTCATGATGTCGAGGAACACGTCCTCCAGGTCGGCGCGGCCGATCTCCAGGTCTTCCGGCTGGCAGCCGGCGGCGCGCAGCACGCCCAGCACCGTCTCGACCTCGTGCGCGTCATGCGCCTTGATCTGCACGATGCGCCCGGTCACGCGCGACTGCGCGGCCAGCGAGGCCGGCAGCGGCGCATCCATCTTGAAGCGCAGCATCGTGCTCGCGGTGCCGGCCAGCAGCGCCGACGTGCGGTCCAGCGCCACCACGCGGCCCTGCTTCAGCATCGCGATGCGGTTGCACAGCGCCTCGGCCTCTTCGAGGTAGTGGGTGGTCAGCAGCACCGTGTGGCCTTCCTTGTTGAGGCGCGCGATGAAGTGCCACAGCGTCTGGCGCAGCTCGACGTCGACACCGGCGGTCGGCTCGTCGAGCACGATCACCGGCGGGCGGTGCACCAGCGCCTGCGCGACCAGCACGCGGCGCTTCATGCCGCCCGACAGCTGGCGCATGTTGGCGTTCGCCTTGTCGGCAAGACCGAGGTTGTGCAGCAGCTCGTCGATCCAGGCGTCGTTGCCGCGCACGCCGAAGTAGCCGCTCTGGATCACCAGCGCCTCGCGCACCGTGAAGAACGGGTCGAAGACCAGCTCCTGCGGCACGATGCCCAGGCTGCGGCGCGCGGCGGCATAGTCGGTGACGACATCATGGCCATGCACCAGCACCCGCCCGCTGGACGCCTGCGACAGGCCGGCGAGGATGCTGATCAGCGTGGTCTTGCCGGCGCCGTTGGGCCCGAGCAGCCCGAAGAACTCGCCGGGCTCGATGTCCATGCTGACTTCGGACAAGGCTCGCACTTCGTTGTGCGAGCTCTTGGAGCGGTAGGTCTTGCTGACCTGCTGGAACGAGATGGCTGCCATGTTCTTCCGGAAGAGGCGGCGATTGTAGGCAGCGGCCGTCATTCCTGCTGGCACGGGCAAATACCGGCCGGTGGGCGCGGGACTTGGTGCTAGATTGCCCGCGCCAGGGACCTGCCACCCACCAGAACGACAACGCCGATGGCCACCGCCTCGAAAGACCCGAAGCCGCCGCGCCGCACGGCCGAGCGCATCCTCGAGGTCGCACTCGACCTGTTCAACCGCTTCGGCGAACCGAACGTCTCGACGACGCTGATCTCGGCCGAGCTGAAGATCAGTCCCGGGAACCTGTACTACCACTACCCGGCGAAGGACGAGCTGATCAACACGCTGTTCGGCCGCTACGAGCAATCGCTGCTCACGCTGCTGCGCGCGGCCGACGACGTGCGCCACGTCGAGGACGCGTGGCTGTTCTTCCACATGCTGTTCGAGCTGATCTGGCAGTACCGCTTCCTGTACCGCGACCTGAACGACCTGCTGTCGAAGAACCGCCGGCTGGAAACGCAGTTCCAGAAGATCCTCGACGAGAAGTCGCGCGCGGTGCGTGCGGTGCTCGACGGCCTGGCGCGCGGTGGTGCCATCGCGAAGTCCGGCCGGTCCGGCCTCGACGCCCGCGAGACCGAGCCGGTCGCGACCGCGATGGTGGTCGTGCTGACCTACTGGCTGAGCTACGAGTACGTGCGCGACCCGCGCCATGCGCTCGAGCCCGAGAGCGCCGGTGCCGCGTTGCTGCGCGGCGCCTTCCATGTGCTGAGCCTGCTGACGCCTTACCTCGACGCCGCCGCGCGCGAGCACCTGCTCGCGCTGGTCGGCAATTACCAGAATGCGCTGCCCAAGCGCTGACCCCAGGAGACAACCATGGCCAAGTGGACCGCTTTCCCGTACGACGCCGCCGAGTACAGCTTGGACGCCGCGAGCCTGAAGAAGAAGTGGGCGCGGCTGCATGCCGGCGATGCCGAGCCGCTGCCGAAGGACGACAAGGTGCTGGCCGCGTGGGCGCTGTTCCACGCCGGCGAGTTCCAGAAGGCGACTGAGGCCGGGCTGAAGGCGGGCGGCGCCGGCATCACGGTCGCGAACAAGGCGCAGGCGATCTACGCGAACTACCTGGAGACGAACGAGAAGACCAAGCTCGCGCTGTTCCAGGAGGTCGCCGAGCGCGCCGAGGCGCAGGCCGCCGAGGACCCGAAGAACGCGAACGCCTGGTACCTGTCGGCCTATGCGCTGGGCCGCTACAGCCAGGGCATCAGCGTCGCGAAGGCGCTGGCCCAGGGGCTGGGCAGCAAGGTCAAGGGCGCGCTGGAGACGGCGATCAAGCTGCAGCCCAAGCATGCCGATGCGCACATCGGCCTCGGCACCTTCCACGCCGAGGTGATCGACAAGGTGGGCTCGCTGCTCGGCCGCACGCAGGGGGCCAGCAAGGAGGCGGGCCTGGCAGCCTTCAAGACCGCGCTGAAGCTGAACCCGGATTCGGCGATCGCGATGGTGGAGTACGCGAACGGCCTGGTGATGCTCGAGGGCGACAAGAAGATGAAGGAGGCCGAGCAGCTGTATGCCGACGCGGCCGCGTTCAATCCGGCAGATGCGATGGAGCGGCTGGACGTGGAGATGGCGAAGGCGGAGCTGGAGGAGTAGCGCCCGCATCGGCGGAACGCTGCAGGCGCCGCCGCAATCCTTCGAGGTCGATCACCCGCAGCCCGCCGTATTCGATGCGGATCAGCCCCTCGGCCTGCAGCGCATGCAGCGCCTCGTTGACCCGCTGCCGCGACAACCCCACCAGGTAGCCCAACTCCTGCTGCGTGATCCGCAGCAGCGTGCCGACGCCCGGGTACAGCACCGGATGAAACAGCGATGCCAGGCTGCGCGCGACCCGCGCATCCGGATCGTTGAGCCGATCGATCTCGCGCGCCCCGATGAACTGCCCGAGCCGCTCGTTCAGCTGCTGCATCACGAAGCGGTTGAACGGGATGCTGCGGTCGATCAGCCAGTGGAAGGTCTCGACCGTGATGCCCGCGACCACGCTCTTGCGCAGCGCCTGGATGTTGTAGCGGTAGACCTCGCGCTTGAGCACCGTGCCCTCGCCGAACCAGCCGCCCGGCGGCACGCCGGTGAAGGTGATCGGCATGCCGAGCGCCGAGTCGTTGCTCATCTTCAGCAGCCCGTCGACCACGCCGAACCAGAAGGTCGCCGGCTTGCCGACCCGGCACAGCAGCTCGCCGGCGTCGACCTGCACCACCTTCAGGTCGTCGACGGCGCGCTCGCGCTCGTCGGCCTGCAGCGACTGCAGCCACGGGATGTCGCGCAGCTCGTCCGCATTCGCCTGGCGGGCACGCACGCGCAGCGGCGGCTGCCCGGCTTTCGGCAGGGTCGGCACGACCGGTGGAATCACGGCTCCCATGAAGATGTCCTCGCCATCCTCGGGATTGTGGGCAGCGGTGCGAGGGATCGTCAAACCGGCAGAATCCGCCGATCCCTGCCGCGAGGACGCGCGATGCATCCGTGCCAGCTCGATCACATCACCATCACCGCCCCGACGCTGGCGCAGGGCGCCGCGTTCGTCCGTGACACGCTCGGTGTCGAGCTGCAGACCGGCGGCGAGCATCCGCGCATGGGCACGCACAACCTGCTGCTGCGCCTGGGCGACGACCTCTTCCTCGAAGTCATCGCGGTGAATCCCGCCGCGCCTGCGCCGGGCCGGCCGCGCTGGTTCGCACTCGACACGTTGCACCCGCACGCCCCGCCCCGCCTGTCCAACTGGGTCGCGCGCACCAGCGACATCCGAAGCGCCACCGCGGCTGCGCCGGAAGCACTCGGCGAGATCGAGCCGATCACCCGTGGCGCATTGCAGTGGCTCATCACCATCCCACTCGACGGGAGCTTGCCGATGGACGGCATCGCGCCGGCCCTGATCGAACGGCAGGCATCCACCCATCCTGCCGCCGGCCTCCAGGACGTGGGCTGCACGCTGCACCGCTTCGAGGCCCGGCATCCGGAGCCTGAGCGCGTGACGGCCTTGCTCGCGACGCTCGGGCTCGACACGTCCGTGCAGGTGTCGCCGCTCCCCGCCGGCGCCCGACCGCAGTTGGTCGCGCACATCCACACGCCGCACGGCCTGCGCACGATCGGCACGTAGCCCCGGGTAAGACCGAAGGGGGATGTCCCGAAGATTGTCGTCAGAACGACAACCTGGCGTCAAACTTGTTCGTACAGTCGCCGCACACACAAGGAGACAGCGGTGCTGACGACGTTCCCCCGTCTGATGCTCGACCATGCCGCGCAGCGGCCGGACGCCCCGGCGCTGCGCGAGAAGGAGTTCGGCATCTGGCAGACGCTGAGCTGGACCCAGCTCGCCACGCTGGTGCGCGAGCTGGCCGCCGGCTTCGCGCAGGCCGGCCTGCAGCGCGGCCAGCACCTGATCGTCGTCGGCGAGAACCGGCCCCGGCTGTACGCGACGATGCTCGCCGCGCAATCGCTGGGCGCCATTCCCGTGCCGCTGTACCAGGATGCGGCCGCCGCCGAGTTCGTCTTCCCGGTCGTCAATGCCGGCGTCGCGTTCGCGGTGGTCGAAGACCAGGAGCAGGTCGACAAGCTGCTCGAGATCCGCCCGCAGTGCCCCGCCCCGGCCCTCACCCACATCTGGTTCGACGACCCGCGCGGGCTGCGCCACTACGACGAACCCGGCCTCGCCCCGCTCGACGCGCTGGTCACGGCCGGCCGCCTCTTCCATGCCGCGCACCCGGCGCACGTCCACGATGAAGTGCAGCGCAACCGGCCCGAAGACGTCGCCGCCATGTTCTTCACCTCCGGCACCACCGGCCAGCCGAAGGGCGTGGTGCACACGCATGCGAGCCTGATCGACCGGGCGCGCGCCGGCGCCCGCTTCGACAAGCTGACCGAGCGCGAAGAGGTGCTCGCCTACCTGCCGGCCGCGTGGATCGGCCAGAACGTGTTCTCGTACGCGCAGTGGCTCACCTGCGGCTACGTCGTCAACTGCCCGGAGTCGCCCGCCACCGTCGGCATCGACCTGAAGGAGGTCGGGCCGACCTACTACTTCGCGCCGCCGCGCGTCTTCGAGGCGCTGCTCACCAGCGTGATGATCCGCATGGAAGACGCGAGCGCGCCCAAGCGCTGGCTGTTCCGCCACTGCATGGCGCTTGCGCGGCGCGTCGGCCCGGCGCGCATGGACGGCAAGCCGCTCGCGTTGCGCGACCGGCTGGCCTGGGCGCTCGGCAACCTGCTGATCTACGGCCCGCTGCGCAACACGCTGGGCCTGTCGCGCGTGCGCGTGGCCTACACCGCCGGCGAGGCGATCGGGCCGGACCTGTTCAGCTTCTACCGCTCGATCGGCATCAACCTGAAGCAGCTCTACGGCTCGACCGAGACCGCCGTGTTCGTCTGCCTGCAACCCGACCACCAGGCGCGCGCCGACACGGTGGGCATCCCGATCGACGGCGTGGAGCTGAAGGTCGGTGCCGACGGCGAGGTGCTGGTGCGCTCGGCCGGCTTGCTGAAGGGCTACTACCGCAACGAGGCCGCGACGGCCGAGGTGCTGTCCGCTGACGGCTGGTACCGCACCGGCGACGCCGGCTTCCTCGACGCGCAGGGCCACTTGAAGATCATCGACCGCGCGAAGGACGTCGGCCGGCTGGTCGGCGGGGCGAACGACGGCGCGATGTTCGCGCCCAAGTACGTCGAGAACAAGCTGAAGTTCTTTCCGCACATCAAGGAGGCGGTGGCCTTCGGCGACCGGCGCGAGAAGGTCTGCGCCTTCATCAACATCGACATGGAGGCGGTGGGCAACTGGGCCGAGCGCCGCAACCTGCCGTACGCCGGCTACACCGACCTGGCGCAGAAGCCCGAGGTGTACGAGCTGGTGCGCGACTGCGTGGAGCGGGTCAACGCCGACCTCGCGGCCGACGACAAGCTCGCCGGCAGCCAGATCACGCGCTTCCTGGTGCTGCACAAGGAGCTCGACGCCGACGACGGCGAACTCACCCGCACGCGCAAGGTGCGGCGCGGCTTCATCGGCGAGCGCTACCAGGTGCTGGTCGATGCGCTGTACGGCGGCCGCAGCTCGCAGTACGTCGAGACCGCGGTGAAGTTCGAGGACGGCCGCAGCGGCATGGTCGCGGCCGACCTGCGCATCGCCGACGCGAAGACCTTCGCGTCGGTCAGGAGCGCCGCATGACACGAGCCGTGGGAGACGTGATCCTCGACGTGAAGAACATCAGCCTGTCGTTCGGCGGCGTGAAGGCGCTGACCGACATCAGCTTCGACCTGCGCGAGCACGAGATCCGCGCCATCATCGGCCCGAACGGCGCCGGCAAGAGCTCGATGCTGAACTGCATCAACGGCGTCTACCAGCCGCAGCAGGGCTCGATCGCGCTGCGCGGGCGCACCTTCCGCCACATGAACTCGCGCCAGGTGGCCGAGATGGGCGTCGCGCGCACCTTCCAGAACCTGGCGCTGTTCAAGGGCATGAGCGTGCTCGACAACATCATGACCGGCCGCAACCTGCGCATGAAGAGCAACCTGCTGCTGCAGGCGCTGCGCCTCGGGCCGGCCGAGCGCGAGGAGATCGAGCACCGGCGCGTCGTCGAACGCATCATCGATTTCCTGGAGATCCAGCCGTACCGCAAGACGCCGGTCGGCAAGATGCCCTACGGGCTGCAGAAGCGCGTCGACCTCGGCCGCGCGCTCGCGATGGAGCCGCAGGTGCTGCTGCTGGACGAGCCGATGGCCGGCATGAACGTCGAGGAGAAGCAGGACATGAGCCGCTTCATCCTCGACGTGAACGACGAGTTCGGCACGACCATCGTGCTGATCGAGCACGACATGGGGGTAGTGATGGACATCAGCGACCGCGTGGTGGTGCTCGACTACGGCAGGAAGATCGGCGACGGCACGCCGGGCGAGGTTCGATCCAATCCGGATGTCATCAAGGCCTACCTCGGGGTTCAACACTGATGGGCTTCTTCCTCGAAACCCTGTTCGGCGGCCTGATGGCGGGCATGCTGTATGCGCTGATCGCGCTCGGCTTCGTGCTGATCTACAAGGCCTCGGGCGTGTTCAATTTCGCGCAGGGCGCGATGGTGTTGTTCGCGGCGCTCGCGATGGCGCGCTTCTCCGAGTGGTTCCCGCAGTGGTTCCACTTCGACAGCAAGCTGCTCGCCAACGTGCTGGGCTTCATCACCGCGGCGGCGTTGATGGTGGTGGTGGCCTGGCTGATCGAGCGGCTGTGCCTGTCGCGGCTGGTCAACCAGGACGGCATCACGCTGCTGATGGCGACGCTCGGCATCGCGTACTTCCTCGACGGGCTCGGCCAGACGCTGTTCGGCAACGACATCTACAAGATCGACGTCGGCATGCCGAAGGAGCCGCTGCTGGTGCTGCAGGGCACGTTCGACGGCGGCGTGCTGATCAGCCAGGAGGACCTGGTGGCGGCACTGGTCGCGGCCACGCTGGTCGCGCTGCTCGCGCTCTTCTTCCAGAAGACAGCCACCGGCCGCGCGCTGCGTGCGGTGGCCGACGACCACCAGGCGGCGCAGTCGATCGGCATCCCGCTCGACCGCATCTGGGTCATCGTGTGGTCGGTGGCCGGCATCGTCGCGCTGGTGGCCGGCATCATCTGGGGCAGCAAGCTGGGCGTGCAGTTCTCGCTGTCGCTGGTGGCGCTGAAGGCGCTGCCGGTGGTGATCCTCGGCGGGCTCACGTCGATCCCGGGCGCGATCCTCGGTGGGCTGATCATCGGCGTCGGCGAGAAGCTGTCGGAGATCTACCTCGGACCGATGTTCGGCGGGGGCATCGAGATCTGGTTCGCCTACGTGCTGGCGCTGTTGTTCCTCCTCGTCAGGCCGCAGGGCCTGTTCGGCGAGAAGATCATCGATCGGGTCTGAGCCATGCTGTACAGAGAGAACGGCCAGTTCAAGACCAGCTACCGCGCCGACCAGCAGATCTTCCCGGTGTTGCAGGACCGCGCCGCGATCCTCGCGCTGCTGGCCGTCGCCTTCGTCGTGCTGCCGCTCGCCGCGCCCGAGTACCTGTTCCGCGCGATCCTGATCCCGTTCCTGATCCTGTCGCTCGCCGCGCTCGGCCTGAACATCCTCGTCGGCTACTGCGGCCAGATCTCGCTGGGCACCGGCGCCTTCATGGCAGTGGGCGCGTACGCGGCCTACAACTTCCAGGTGCGCATCCCGGGCATGCCGCTCGTCGCGTCGCTGCTGCTGGGCGGCGTGTGCGCCACCGGCGTCGGCGTGCTGTTCGGCATCCCGTCGCTGCGCATCAAGGGGCTGTACCTCGCGGTCGCGACGCTGGCCGCGCAGTTCTTCACCGATTGGGCCTTCCTGCGCATCTCGTGGTTCACCAACAACTCGTCGTCCGGCTCGGTCAGCGTCTCGGGCCTGAACGTGCTCGGGCTGCCGATCGAATCGCCGGTGTCCAAGTACCTGCTGTGCCTGGTCTTCGTCTGCGTGTTCGCGCTGCTCGCGAAGAACCTGGTGCGCGCGAGCATCGGCCGCGAATGGATGGCGATGCGCGACATGGACGTCGCCGCCGCGGTGATCGGCATCCGCCCGATGTACGCCAAGCTCACCGCGTTCGCGGTCAGCTCGTTCATCGTCGGCGTGGCCGGCGCGCTGTGGGGCTTCGTCCACCTCGGCGCCTGGGAGCCGGCCGCGTTCAACATCGACCGCTCGTTCCAGCTGCTGTTCATGGTGATCATCGGCGGGCTCGGCTCGATCAGCGGCAGCTTCATCGGCGCGGCCTTCATCATCCTGCTGCCGCTGCTGCTGAACCAGGTGCCGCGCTGGTTCGACATCCCGCTGTCGACCGCGCTCGCGTCGCACCTCGAATCGATGATCTTCGGCGCGCTGATCGTGTTCTTCCTGATCGTCGAGCCGCACGGCCTCGCGCGGCTGTGGTCCACCGCGCGCGAGAAGCTGCGGCTGTGGCCCTTCCCCCACTGATCACCACCACCACCAACGGAGACAGACATGCAGTTCAAGTCGTTCGCACGGGTTGCCGCGATCGCCGCGGTGGGTTGGGCCGGCCTGCTCGCCGCGCCGGCCGCGCTGGCCCAGGCCAAGGAGCAGTTCTTCCCGCTGCTCGTCTACCGCACCGGCGCCTACGCGCCCAACGGCACGCCGTGGGCCAACGGCAAGCAGGACTACCTGAAGATGATCAACGCCCGCGATGGCGGCATCAACGGCGTCAAGCTGAGCTACGAGGAATGCGAGACCGGCTACGCGACCGACCGCGGCGTGGAATGCTACGAGCGCCTGAAGGGCCGCGCCGGCGTCACGCTCTTCGACCCGCAGGCCACCGGCATCACCTTCGCGCTGACCGACAAGGTGCCGGCCGACAAGATCCCGCTGATCACGCTCGGCTACGGGCTGGCGGCCTCGCAGGACGGCGGCGTGTTCAAGTGGAACTTCCCGCTGATGGGCTCGTACTGGACGGCCGCCGACATCCTGATCCAGCACATCGGCAAGAAGGAAGGCGGGCTCGACAAGCTGAAGGGCAAGAAGATCGCGCTCGTGTACCACGACTCCCCGTTCGGCAAGGAGCCGATGCCGCTGCTGGAGGAGCGCGCGAAGACGCACGGCTTCGAGCTGCTGAAGATCCCGGTGACGGCGCCCGGCGTCGAGCAGAAATCGGCCTGGCTGCAGGTGCGCCAGCAGAAGCCCGACTACGTGCTGCTGTGGGGCTGGGGCGTGATGAACTCGACCGCGCTGAAGGAGGCGATCGCCACCGGCTACCCGCGCGAGAAGATGTACGGCGTCTGGTGGGCCGGTGCCGAGCCCGACGTGAAGGACGTGGGCGACGCCGCCAAGGGCTACAACGCGCTGGCGCTGAACACCTCGGGCCAGCAGCCGAAGGTGATCCAGGACATCCTGAAGTACGTGCACGACAAGGGCCAGGGCGCCGGCCCGAAGGACGAGGTCGGCTCGGTGCTGTACACGCGCGGGCTGATCATCCAGATGCTCGGCGTCGAGGCGGTGCGGCGCGCGCAGGAGCGGTTTGGCAAGGGCAAGGTGATGACCGGCGAACAGGTGCGCTGGGGGCTGGAGAACCTGGCGCTGGACCAGAAGAAGCTCGATGCGCTCGGCTTTGCCGGCGTGATGCGGCCGGTCAGCACCTCGTGCCTCGACCACATGGGCACCACCTGGACGCGGGTGCACACCTGGGACGGCAGCAAGTGGAACTTCAGCTCCGACTGGTACCAGGCCGACGAGCAGATCCTGAAGCCGATGGTGAAGGCGGCGGCGGACAAGTACGCCACCGACAAGAAGCTGACCCGCCGCAGCCCTGAAGACTGCCAGAGCTGATCCCATGAGCGCACCGGTCTTGCTCAACGTCAACGGGATCGAGGTGATCTACCACCACGTGATCCTGGTGCTGAAGGGCGTCTCGCTGCAGGTGCCCGAGGGCGGCATCGTCGCGCTGCTGGGCGGCAACGGAGCCGGCAAGACGACGACGCTGCGCGCCGTCAGCAACCTGCTGGCGGGCGAGCGCGGCGCGGTCACCAAGGGCAGCATCGAGCTGCGCGGCGACCGCATCGAGGCGCTGTCCACCGCCGAGATGGTGAACCGCGGCGTCGTGCAGGTGATGGAAGGCCGGCACTGCTTCGCGCACCTGACGATCGAGGAGAACCTGATGACCGGCGCCTGGACCCGGCGCGACGGCAAGGCGGCGGTGGCCGAGACGCTGGAGAAGGTCTACGGCTACTTCCCGCGGCTGAAGACGCGGCGCGGCTCGCAGGCGGCCTACACCTCGGGCGGCGAGCAGCAGATGTGCGCGATCGGCCGCGCGCTGATGGCGAACCCGAAGATGGTGCTGCTCGACGAGCCGTCGATGGGCCTCGCGCCGCAGATCGTCGAGGAGGTGTTCGAGATCGTGCGCGACCTGAACCAGCGCGAGCGCGTGACCTTCCTGCTCGCCGAGCAGAACACCGCGATGGCGCTGCGCTATGCCGACCACGGCTACATCCTCGAGAACGGCCGCGTCGTGATGGACGGTGCGGCCAAGGCGCTGGCCGAGAACGAGGACGTGAAGGAGTTCTACCTCGGCACCGGCGGCGCGAAGGACGACGTGGAGCGCAAGAGCTTTCGCGACGTCAAGAGCTACAAGCGCCGCAAACGCTGGTTGACGTGACCCACCCCCGAGGCGCTGCGCGCCTCCCCCTCAAGGGGGCGCCACCAGTGGCCCGGCAAAGCCGGTTCCACGGTGGCCGCTTGATTGACGGTGCTGTGCGAAATATGGAGCGATGTGATGTCCGATGATTTTTTCGCCCTGCCTCCCTTCAAGCCCGACGAGACGTTGGTCACGCTGAAGCGCCAGCTGCGCGAGCTGAAGCCGCTGGCCGAGCGCGGCGCGGCGTTCGACTGGAAGGGCAAGCCGGTGCTGCAGCTCGCGAGCGATGCCGCGACGATCACCGCGCGCATCGCCCGCCGGCCGATCACGACGCCGGAATGGGACACGCAGGTGCTGAAGAGCGGCGCCGACGTGCGCAAGCTGGTCGACGAGGTGCGCAAGCGCCTGGTCCGTTGGGCGGATGACGAGTGATGGGCACCTTCTACGACGCGCTGGAAACACGGGAGCCGGCCGAGCGCGAGCGCGCGCTGTTCGCGGCGCTGCCGGCGCTGCTGGCGCATGCGCAGGCCCATGCGCCGGCGTTCGATGCGCTGCCCGCCGGTGCCGATGCCGCGCGGATCACCGACCGCGCGGCGCTCGCGGCGCTGCCGGTGATCCGCAAACACGAGCTGCTGGCGCTTCAGCAGGCGCAGCGCGCCAGCGATCCGTTCGGCGGCTTCTCGACCATCGGCTGGCGCGGCCTGCGCCGCCCGAGCGGCGCGCGCCGCGTGTTCCAGTCGCCCGGTCCGATCTACGAGCCCGAGGGTGCGGCCACCGACTACTGGCGCGCCGCCCGCGCGCTGCATGCCGCGGGCTTCCGCGCTGGCGACCTGGTGCACAACAGCTTCAGCTACCACCTGACGCCGGCCGGCTCGATGATGGAAGGCGGTGCACTCGCGCTCGGCTGCACCGTGTTCCCCGGCGGCGTCGGCAACACCGAGCTGCAGCTGCAGGCGATGCGCGAGCTGCGGCCGCACGGCTATGCCGGCACGCCGAGCTTCCTGAAGATCCTGGTCGACAAGGCGCTCGAGGGCGGCGGCAGCGTCCCCGGCTCGCTGCGCCGCGCGCTGCTCAGCGGCGAGGCCTTTCCGCCGTCGCTGCGCGACTGGCTGCGCGGCCACGGCATCGAGGGCTACCAGTGCTACGCGACGGCGGACCTCGGTCTGATCGCGTACGAGACCGAAGCGCGCGAAGGGCTGGTGCTCGACGAAGGCGTGATCGTCGAGATCGTGCGGCCCGGCACCGGCGACCCGGTGCCCGATGGCGAGGTCGGCGAGCTGGTCGTGACCACGTTGAACCCGGACTACCCGCTGGTGCGCTTCGGCACCGGCGACCTGTCGGCGGTGCTGGCGGGCCGCTGCCCGACCGGCCGCACCAACACGCGCATCAAGGGCTGGATGGGCCGCGCCGACCAGACCGCGAAAGTGCGCGGCATGTTCGTGCACCCGTCGCAGGTGGCCGAGGTGGCCAGGCGCTTCCCGGAGATCGTGCGGGCGCGGCTGGTGGTCAGCGGCGAGATGGCGAGCGACCGCATGGCGCTGCGCGTCGAAGTGACCGCCGAACCAGAGGGCCTGGCCACGCGCATCGCCGATGCGATCCGCGACGTGACCAAGCTGCGCGGCGAGGTGGAACTGTGCGCACCGGGCAGCCTGCCCAATGACGGACGCGTCATCGAGGACGCGCGCAAATACACCTAGCCTCCCCGTTCGCCCTGAGCTTGTCGAAGGGTCGCGTTGAGCTTGTCGAAACGCCCGCGCGATGCGCCGGCTTCGACAGGCTCAGCCCGAACGGTTGGCTGCGGATGCCGTTCAGGTGTCCGCCTTCACGTGCCCTTCCTTGACCACCTTCGCCCACTTCGCGATCTCGGCGTGGATGAACGCGGTGAACTTCTCCGACGACCCACCGCCGTCTTCGGCGCCGTAGCTCTCCAGCCGCTCCTGCACGTCGGGCATCGCCATCACCTTGTTGGCGTCGTCGTTGATCTTCTGCGCCAGCCCCTTCGGCAGCTTGCCCGGCCCGACCAGACCATACCAGGTGGTGGCCTCGAAATCGGGGAAGCCCTGCTCGGCCATCGTCGGCACCGTCGGGTGGCCCTTCGCTCGCTTGGTGCGCGTCTGCGCGATCGCGATCACCTTGCCGCCCTTCACGTGCGGCGTGGCGGCCGTCATCGTCTCGAACACGTAGTTGATCTGCCCGCCGATCAGGTCGGTGATGGCCGGTGCGCTGCCCTTGTACGGGATGTGCAGCGCATTCACCTTCGCGCTCAGCTTGAACATCTCCAGCGCCAGGTGCTGGGCCGAGCCCGAGCCGGCCGAGCCGAAGCTGATCTCGCCGGGCTTGGCCTTGCACAGCGCGACGATGTCCTTCACCGTGACGGCCGGCTGCATCGTGCCGGCGATCAGCAGGTTGGGCGTCACGCCCACCAGCATGATCGGCACGAAATCGCGCTCGACGTTGTAGTTCAGCTTGGGCTGCAGGCTGGGTGCGAGCGCGTGGCTGTTGATGTGCGCCATCAGCAGCGTGCTGCCGTCGCTCGGCTGCTGCGCGACGTAGTCGGCGGCGAGCACGCCGGCGACACCGGCCTTGTTCTCGACGATCACCTGCTGGCCCCACATCACGCCCAGCTTCTGGCCCAGCACGCGCGCCAGCGCGTCGGTGCCGCCGCCCGGCGGGAAGCCGACGATGATGCGGATCGGGCCCGAAGGCAGTCCCTGCGCGAACAGGCGCGGTGCCCCGAGGCTGGCGACCGTGCCGGCCGCGGCCTGTAGAAGGGAGCGACGTTGCATGCGAACCTCCTGACTGTTGTGGAATGCGATGTCTTCAGGCCGCGGCCTTCAGGGCCGGGCTCTGCGGATGCGACGAGAAGTAGTCCATCGCCGCCTGCACGCCGCTGCCCGCGGTGACGATGCCCGACAGCTTCAGCCCCATCTCGACGCCCGACAGCGCCGCCATCAGCGTCAGGTCGTTGCAGTCGCCGAGGTGGCCGATGCGGAACATGCGGCCCTTGACGCGGYCGAGGCCGGTGCCGAGCGACAGGTCGAAGCGCTGGTGGATCAGCTTGCGCAGCACATCGGCGTCGACGCCCTCGGGCGTGATCACGCCGGTCAGCACCGGCGAGTAGACCGATGCGTCGGCACACTGGATCGGCAGGCCCCAGGCCCGCACCGCGCTGCGCACCGCCTCGCCCCAGCGCTGGTGGCGCGCGAACACCGTCTCGAGCCCCTGGTCGAGCAGCATGTCGAGCGCTTCGCTCAGGCCGTACAGCAGGTTGGTGTTCGGCGTGTAGGGCCAGTAGCCCGTCTTGTTGATCTCGATGATCTCGTCCCAGGCCCAGAAGGCCTTCGGCAGCTGCGCCTTCCTGCTGGCTTCGATCGCCTTCGGCGACACCGCGTTGAAGCTGATGCCCGGCGGCAGCATCAGGCCCTTCTGCGAGCCGCTGACCGTCACGTCGACACCCCACTCGTCATGCCGGTAGTCGGCACTGGCCAGGCCCGAGATCGTGTCGACCAGCAACAGCGCCGGGTGCTTCGCCGCATCGATCGCGCGGCGCACCGCGGCGATGTCGGAGGTGACGCCGGTCGAGGTCTCGTTGTGCACCACGCACACCGCCTTGATCGCATGGCCGGCGTCCTCGCGCAGGCGCTTCTCGATCAGGTCGGCCTGCACGCCGTGGCGCCAGCTGTTCGGCAGGCCGGTCAGCGCATCGGTGCCGGGCAGCGCCAGGAACTCCGGCTTCAGGCCCAGGCGCAGCGCCATCTTCTGCCACAGGCTCGCGAAGTGGCCGGTCTCGTACATCAGCACCGCGTCGCCGGGGCTCAGCACGTTGGCCAGTGCGGCTTCCCACGCGCCGGTGCCGGACGCCGGGTAGATCACGACCGGGTGCCGCGTGCGGAACACCTGCTGGATGCCGGACAGCACCTTCAGCCCGAGCACGCCGAACTCCGGCCCGCGGTGATCGATGGTGGGCAGGCTCATCGCCCGCAGGATGCGATCCGGCACCGGGCTGGGCCCGGGGATCTGCAGGAAATGACGGCCGCTGGGGTGCTGGTCTAGCGCGATCATGACGACTCCTGACGAGGTCCGAATGCGCCTGAGTTTTGCATACAAAATTCTTTTGTCAATGGTTGCCACCCGCGATGGCATCCGTATGATGACCATCAACCTGCACAGAAAATGAATACAAATTCAGAAAGTCCACGATGGCCGACATCATTTCCATCCCTCGCCAGGTGCTGCACCAACAGGTGTGCACGCGGCTGCGCCAGCTGATCGTCGAGAACCACATCCCACCCGGCAGCAAGCTGAACGAGCGCGCGCTGTGCGAGCAGCTGAAGGTGTCGCGCACCCCGCTGCGCGAGGCGATCAAGATGCTGGCCGCCGAAGGGCTGGTGGAGCTGCTGCCGAACCGCGGCGCGGTCGCGATGGAGCTCTCGGCGCAGGACGTCTCCGACACCTTCGAGGTGATCGCCGGGCTGGAAGGCCTGTCGGGCGAGCTGGCGGCGCAGCGCATCACCGAGGCCGAGCTGGCCGAGATCCGCGCGCTGCACTTCGAGATGCTCGCGGCCTACACGCGGCGCGACCTGCCCACCTACTACAGCATCAACGCGGTGATCCACCGGCACATCAATGCCGCGGCACGCAACCCGGTGCTGACGCAGACCTATGCCACGGTGAACGCCCGCCTGCAGGCGCTGCGCTTCCGCTCCAACTGCGACGAGGCCAAGTGGGCCCGCGCGATGGGCGAGCACGAGCGCATGGTCGAGCTGCTCACGGCCCGCGATGGTGCCGGCCTGCGCCAGCTGCTGGTGCAGCACCTGCTGAACAAGCGCGACGTGGTGCTCGAACTGATGAAGCACGGCGAGCTGGATTCGTCGCCGAAGGTGTCGGCATGAACACGCTGGTCGACGCCGGCGTGGCCCGCGAGGCCGGCCGCTCGCTGCGAGATTTCGGCACCCCCGAGGCGGCCGAGCTGGCGAAGCGCCTGTCCGCCCACACCCAGGGCGAGACGCTGTTCGACATCGCCTCGCGCGGCCGCTACGCGACCGATGCGTCGATCTACCAGATCATGCCGGTCGGCGTGTTCGTGCCGCGCGGCGCGCAGGACATCGCCACCGCGATCGACATCGCGCGCGACCTGAAGACCCCGCTGCTGCCGCGCGGCGGCGGCACCTCGCAGTGCGGCCAGACCACCGGCGCGGCGCTCGTGATCGACACCAGCAAGCACTACCGCCAGGTGATCGCGTTCGACCGCGACGCGATGACGGTGCAGGTCGAGCCCGGCATCGTGCTCGACCACCTGAACGCCTTCCTGAAGCCGCACGGGCTGTGGTACCCGGTCGACGTGTCGACCAGCGCGCAGGCCACGCTCGGCGGCATGGCCGGCAACAACTCCTGCGGCTCGCGCAGCATCGCCTACGGCAACATGGTGCACAACGTGCTCGCCGCCGAGGCCTGGCTGAGCGACGGCAGCAACGTGCGCTTCGGCCGCGTCGACCAGCTGGGCGCGAAGGAAGCCGCGATCGCCGATTTCGTGCGCGGCCTGGCGGCCACCGAGCGCGACGAGATCGACCTGCGCTGGCCGAAGGTGATGCGCCGCGTCGGCGGCTACAACCTGGACATCTTCCACCCGCAGAGCGAGCGGCCGTACACCGCCGACGGCAGCGTCAACCTGGCGCACCTGCTGATCGGCGCCGAAGGCACGCTCGCCTTCACGCGCAGCCTGACGCTGAAGCTCGCGCCGCTGCCGCGCCACAAGATGCTCGGCGTCGTCAACTACCCGAGCTTCCATGCCGCGATGGATTCGGCGCAGCACATCGTGAAGCTGGGCCCGAGCGCGGTCGAGCTGGTCGATCGCACGATGATCGAGCTGTCGCGCGCGAACCCGGCGTTCCGCGCGACGATCGAGTCGGCCCTGGTCGGCGAGCCGCAGGCGATCCTGCTGGTGGAGTTCAGCGGCGACGACAAGGCCGTGCTGCTTGCGCAACTGAAGCAGTTGGTCGAGCTGATGGGCGATGCGCTGAAGCTGCCGGGCAGCGTGGTCGAGATGCGCGACGAGGCGCCGCAGAAGGCCTTGTGGGAGGTGCGCAAGGCGGGCCTCAACATCATGATGAGCCTGAAGGGCGACGGCAAGCCGGTCAGCTTCATCGAGGACTGCGCGGTGCCGCTCGAGCACCTGGCCGAGTACACCGACGCGCTGACCGAGGTGTTCCACCGGCATGGCAGCAAGGGCACCTGGTATGCGCACGCCTCGGTCGGCACGCTGCACGTGCGGCCGATCCTCGACATGCGCCAGGGCGGCCCGGGCGGCGGCGCGCACAAGATGCGCTCGATCGCCGAGGAGGCCAGCGCGCTGGTGCGCAAGTTCAAGGGCGCCTACAGCGGCGAGCATGGCGACGGCCTGTGCCGCGGCGAGTGGATCGAGTGGCAGTTCGGGCCGCGCCTCAACGAGGCCTTCCGCGCGATCAAGCAGCACCTCGACCCGTTGAACCTGATGAACCCGGGCAAGATCATCGATCCGCCGAAGATGGACGATGCGAGCCTGTTCCGCTATGCGCCGGGCTACCGGACGATCGCGCTGAAGCCGGTCTTCGACTGGTCGGCCTGGAACGTGCAGAACGACCCGGCGACCGAGACCACGACGGCGCCCGGCACCGGTGGCGACGCGAGCGGCGGCTTCGCGAAGGCGGTCGAGATGTGCAACAACAACGGGCACTGCCGCAAGTTCGACGCCGGCACGATGTGCCCGAGCTACCGCGTCACGCGCGACGAGCAGCACCTGACGCGCGGCCGCGCGAACACGCTGCGGCTCGCGCTGTCGAACCAGCTCGGCGAACAGGGCTTCACGAGCGATGCGGTGCGCGACGCGATGGACCTGTGCGTGGGCTGCAAGGGCTGCAAGCGCGACTGCCCGACCGGCATCGACATGGCGAAGATGAAGCTCGAGTTCACCGCGCACGACAAGGCCCGCCACGGCCACACGCTGAAGGACCGGCTGGTCGCCCACCTGCCGGCCTATGCGCGGCTCGCGAGCGCCGCGCCGTGGCTGTTCAACCTGCGCGAGACGCTGCCCGGCGCGAAGGGACTGGCCGAGCGCTGGCTGGGCCTCTCGGCCAGGCGCAGCCTGCCGCGCTTTCGCCGCGACACCTTTCGCCGCGCCGCGCCGCACATCGGCCTGGTCACGCGCGCCGAGGTGCTGCAGGCCGACAAGCCGGTCGTGCTGTTCGTCGACACCTTCAACGGCGCCTTCGAGAGCGAGAACGCGACCGCCGCGGTGCGCGTGCTGCAGGCGGCCGGCTACGCCGTGCATGCCGCGAGCCGGCCGGGCGCGGCGCTGTGCTGCGGCCGCACCTACCTGGCCGCCGGCATGCCGGAGCAGGCCAGGGCGAATGCGCGCGAGCTGCTGAAGGCCTTGCTGCCGTTCGCGCAGCGCGGCATCGCGATCGTCGGCCTGGAGCCGTCGTGCCTGCTGACGATGCGCGACGAGATGCTGGTGATGGGCCTGGGCGATGACGCCAAGGTGCTGGCCGATCACGCGCTGTTGCTCGAGGAATTCCTCGCGCGCGAGGCGAAGGCGGGCCGCTTCGCGCCGCGCTTCAGGCCGGCGACGCAGGCGATGCGGGTGCACGGCCACTGCCACCAGAAGGCATTCGGCGCGATCCAGCCGGTGCTCGACGTGCTGAAGCTGATCCCGGACGCGCAGCCGGCGCTGATCGAGAGCTCGTGCTGCGGCATGGCCGGCAGCTTCGGCTACGAGGCGAGCCACCACGAGGTGTCGATGCAGATGGCCGAGCTGAGCCTGCTGCCGGCGGTGCGCGAGGCGCCCGACGCGATCATCGTTGCCGATGGCACCAGCTGCAGGCACCAGATCGCCGACGGCGCGCAGCGCGAGGCCTTGCACGTCGCGCGGGTGCTGGCCGACCACCTGATCTGAATGGCCTTGCGGGGTCTCCGGGTTACGTAGTTTCCGCCATGCCGGCGCCTCGGAGCTTCCTTAAGCTCGGGTCTTCCGACTCTCCGACACGCTTGCTCGAAAGGACACGACCATGAAGAAACTCCTGCTGGCTGGCGCCGCACTGCTGACGGCGACCGCCGCCCTGGCCGAGTACCCCGAGAAGCCGGTGACCATCGTCGTCCCGTTCTCCGCAGGCGGCCCGACCGACAAGGTCGCGCGCGACCTGGCCGAGGCGTTGCGCAAGCCGCTGGGCGGCCAGGTCATCATCATCGACAACGTCGGCGGCGCCGGCGGCACGCTGGGCGCGACCAAGGTGGCCAAGGCGTYGAACGACGGCTACACGCTGCTGCTGCACCACATCGGCATGAGCACCTCGCCGGCGCTGTACCGCAACATGCAGTACAAGACGCTGGAGGACTTCGAGTACCTCGGCATGATCAACGAAGTGCCGATGACGCTGATCGGCAAGCCGACGCTGCCGGCCACGAACTATGCCGAGCTGACCAAGTGGCTCGATGCGAACAAGGGCAAGATCAACCTGGCGAACGCCGGGCTCGGATCGGCCTCGCACCTGTGCGGCCTGCTGTTCATGAGCACCACCAAGGTCGACATGACGACCGTGCCGTACAAGGGCACCGGCCCGGCGATGACCGACCTGCTGGGCGGCCAGGTCGACCTGATGTGCGACCAGACCACCAACACCACCAGCCAGATCGCCGGCGGCAAGGTGAAGGCGTTCGCGGTCACGAGCACCAAGCGCCTGACGACGCCGGCGCTGGCCAAGCTGCCGACGCTCGACGAATCGGGGCTGAAGGGCTTCAACGTCAGCATCTGGCACGCGCTGTATGCGCCGAAGGGCACGCCGAAGGCCGTCACCGACAAGATCAACGCGGCGCTGAAGGTCGCGCTGAAGGATCCGGACTTCATCCACCGTGAAGAAGGCCTGGGCGCGGTGGTGATGACCGATGCCCGCGTCAACGGCCCGGAGCACAAGAAGTTCGTCGAGGCCGAGATCAACAAGTGGGGCCCGATCATCAAGGCCGCCGGTCAATACGCCGACTGATTGTTGGCCCCCCAGTCGCTTCACTCCTGCCCCCAAGGGGCGCCTCCCAGCGGCCCGGCAAAGCCGGTTCCGCGGGAGTTGCTTGATCATGCTCGCAACGTGATCGGTATCGTGACGGGCCCGTCGTTGATCAAGTGAACCTTCATGTCCGCCCCGAACTCGCCGCTGGCGACGGTCGGGTGCTGTGACCGCGCGGTGGCGAGCACCCGCTCATAGAGCTCGCGGCCCAGCGCCGGCGGCGCCGCCGCGGTGAAGCTGGGCCGGTTGCCGCCCGACACGTCCGCCGCCAGCGTGAACTGGCTGACGATCAGCAGCCCGCCGCCGATGTCGGTGACGCTGCGGTTCATCTTGCCCTGCTCGTCGCCGAAGATGCGCAGCTTCAGCAGCTTCGCGACCAGCTTGTCGGCGATCGCCGGCGTGTCGCCCGGCTCGGCGCAGACCAGCACCAGCAGGCCGGCGTCGATCGCGCCGATGACTTCGCCCGCCACCTCGACACGCGCCTGCGCCACCCGCTGCGTGATGGAGATCATGCTGCCGCCGCCTCGACATTCGTCGGCAGCAGCTGGATCGAGGCCCGCAGGCCAGGCACGTCACCCATCAAGGCCTGCTCGACATCGGCGCGCAACGCCGCCGCGCGGCCGAGCGTCCAGTCGGCCGGCACGTGCATGTGCATATCGATGAAGCGCCGCTGCCCGGCGCGCCGCGTGACGACATGGTCGAAGCGGATCGGGTGGTGGCCGAACTGCGCGAGCGTGCGATCGATCTGCTCGCGGATCTCCGGCTCGACGGCACTGTCCATCAAGCCCTCGACCGAGCGCCATGCCAGCTGCGCGCCTTCGCGCAGGATGTTCAGCGCGACGCCGACGGCCAGCACCGGATCCAGCCACAGCCAGCCGGTCAGCTGGACCAGCAGCAGGCCCACGATGACCCCGGCGGAGGTCCACACGTCGGTCATCAGGTGGCGCGCATCGGCCTCCAGCACGATCGAACGGTGCTGCCGTGCGCCGGCCATCATCCGCCAGGCCAGCACGCCGTTGATCGCCGAGCTGGCGACCGACAGCGCCAGGCCCCAGCCCAGCGACTCGAGCGGCTGCGGGTGCGCGAAGCGCAGCACCGCCGCCCAGACGATGCTCACCGCCGCTGCGGCGATCAGCATGCCCTCGAAGCCGCTGGAGAAGTACTCGGCCTTCGTGTGGCCCGACGGATGGTCTTCGTCGGCCGGCCGGCGCGCGATGTTCACCATCAGCAGCGCGAACAGCGCCGAGACCAGGTTGACCAGCGACTCCATCGCGTCCGACAGCAGGCCGACCGAGCCGGTGACCCACCAGGCCCCCGTCTTCAGCGCGATGGTGGCGAGCGCCGCGACCACCGACAGGCGCAGCAGTGCCTCGACACCCATCAGCGGTCCATGCGCTGGAGTTCGTCGCCGAGGAACTGCGCCGCAGGGATGCTGCGGCCGTCGGCGAAACGGATCAGGTAGGGCTGGCCGCTGGTGCTGGAGCGGCTCGCGATCTCGTCGATGAACTGCCGCGCGGTCGTGACGTGCTCGCCCATCTTGTCGAACTTGCCGCGCAGGAACTTCGCCGCATCGGCCGGCGAATAGGCGCTGCCGTTGCGGACGAACTTCAGGTCCTTCTGGGCACCGACCCAGGCGATCAGGCGCTCGATGCGCGCGCGCTCGGCCTCGGACGGCGCGGCCTGCGCACCCGCCAGGAACACGCCTGCCGCCAGGCTCACGAGAACGCTGCGCCGCCGCATCGCGATCAGCCCAGCGTGACGCGCGCGAACTTGCGCTTGCCGACCTGCACGACGTAGGTGCCGGCGTTCAGCTTCAGGCCCTTGTCGCTGATGACGTCGCCGTCGACGCGCACGCCGGAGCCTTCGATCAGCCGGCCGGCCTCGCTGGTGGACGGCGCGAGCCCCGCCTGCTTCAGCAGCGCGGTGATGCCCAGCGGCGCGCCCGACAGCGCGATCTCGTCGATCACGTCGGGGATGCCGCCCTTCGCGCGGTTGTTGAAGTCGGCCTCGGCCGCGTCGGCCGCCGCCGCGCTGTGGAAGCGGGTGGTGATCTCCTTCGCGAGCAGCACCTTCGCATCCTTCGGGTTGCGCCCGCCGTCGACCTCGGCCTTCAGCGCCGCGACCTCGGCCTCCGGGCGGAAGCTCAGCAGCGTGAAGTACTTCCACATCATCGTGTCGCTGATCGACAGGATCTTCGCGAACATGTCGTTCGGCGCATCGGTGATGCCGATGTAGTTGTTCTTGCTCTTCGACATCTTGTCGACGCCGTCCAGCCCTTCGAGCAGCGGCATCGTCAGGATGCACTGCGGCTCCTGGCCGTACTCGCTCTGCAGCGCGCGGCCCACCAGCAGGTTGAACTTCTGGTCGGTGCCGCCGAGCTCGAGGTCGCTCTTCAGCGCGACCGAGTCGTAGCCCTGCATCAGCGGGTACAGGAACTCGTGCACGCTGATCGGCGTGCCGGCCTTGAAGCGCTTCGTGAAATCGTCGCGCTCCATCATGCGGGCCACCGTGTAGCGCGATGCCAGCTGGATCATGCCGCGCGCGCCCAGCGGATCGCTCCACTCGGAGTTGTAGCGGATCTCGGTGCGGCTCTCGTCCAGCACCAGCGCGGCCTGGCGGTAGTAGGTCTGCGCGTTGGCCTCGATCTGCTCGCGGGTGAGCGGCGGGCGGGTGTTGTTGCGCCCGGACGGGTCGCCGATCATCGACGTGAAGTCGCCGATCAGGAAGATCACCGTGTGCCCCAGGTCCTGCAGCTGGCGCATCTTGTTCAGCACCACGGTGTGGCCGATGTGGATGTCGGGCGCGGTCGGATCCAGCCCGAGCTTGATGCGCAGTGGCACGCCGGTTGCTTCAGAGCGTGCAAGCTTGTTCAGCCACTCGCCCTCGGGTAACAGCTCGTCACAGCCCCTCAATGACACCGCCAGCGCCTCGCGCGTGCGGTCGGTGATCGGAAAAGGCGGCTGGGCGGACATGGTTTTCGGGGCCGGTTGCAGAACGAACTTGTGGGGGTATTCCGGGAATAGTGCCGGAAACAATGGCGCGGAAGTCGGTGGCTATACTGCGCCGCTTCCGGGTGCCGGCCCCATCGAAGACAGGGGCCCGCAAGCGACCGCGATTCTAGTGGACGCCTGCAGGCAGCAAGACAGACCCAGAGCGCGGCGTCCGATGGCGGTGTGCTTGCAGACAGGGCTTCACCGCCCTTCACAGCAGTGAACTCGTTGGATTCTCTCGATCACGCGCTGGCCTCGGCCGGCACCTCCACCCAGCGCTTCGTCCACCGCCACCCGCGCACGCTCGCCGGCACTGTGGTCGCGCTGTTGATGGGCGCGGGCGTCACCGCCTTCGCCATCGCGCCGATGGCCCCCGATGCATCCGACCTGCCGCGCCGCGTGGTGACGGAAAGCGTCACCCCCGAGGATGTCGGATCGCAGCTGGAGGCGCTGGCCAGCCACGACTTGTCGCTCTACCGCAGCGACCTGACCCGCAACGCCGACACCGCCGACAGCCTGTTGCGCCGCGTCAACGTGACCGATGTCGCAGCCGCCGCGTTCCTGCGCAGCGACAAGACGGCCCGCCTGCTGCTCGAAGGGCGCGCCGGCAAGATGGTGCAGGTGCGCAGCGACGCCTCGGGCCAGCTCGAGGAACTGGTGGCCCGCTTCCCGGCCGCCGATCCGGCGCAATGGGCGACCCATTTCTCGCGGCTCAGCGTAAAGCGCGTCGACGGCCGCTTCGAGGCCCGGGTGGAGCAGGCAGCGCTCGCGGCGCAGGTGCGGCTGGGCAGCGGCACGATCCGCAGCTCGCTGTTCGCTGCCACCGACGAGTCGCGCATCCCCGACCCGGTGGCCGTGCAGATGGCCGAGATCTTCTCGACCGACATCGATTTCCACCGCGAGCTGCGCAAGAACGACAGCTTCAGCGTCGTCTACGAGGCACTGACCGCCGACGGCGAGGTGATCACCTGGAACCAGGCCGCCGGCCGCGTGCTGGCCGCCGAGTTCGTCAGCAACGGCCGCAGCTACTCGGCCGTGTGGTTCAAGGACCCGTCCGGCAAGGGCGGCTACTTCGGCTTCGACGGCCAGAGCAAGCGCCGCGCGTTCCTCGCGAGCCCGCTGGAGTTCTCGCGCGTGACGTCCGGCTTCTCGATGCGCTTCCACCCGATCCTGCAGAGCTGGCGCGCCCACCTGGGCGTGGATTACGGCGCACCGACCGGCACCTCGGTGCGCAGCGTCGGCGACGGCGTGGTCGACTTCGCCGGCTGGCAGAACGGCTACGGCAATGTCGTGAAGATCCGCCACAGCAACGACCGCGAGACGGTGTACGCCCACCTGAGCCGCATCGACGTGAAGCGCGGCCAGCGGGTCGAACAGGGCACGCACATCGCCAACGTCGGCATGACCGGCTGGGCGACCGGGCCGCACCTGCACTTCGAGTTCAAGCTGCGCGGCCAGCAGCAGGATCCGCTGGTGGTGGCCAAGACCTCGGAAGCGATCGTGCTGACCGCCTCGGCGCAGCAGGAGCTGGCGAAGGTCACCGGCACCTGGCGCGAGCAGCTCAAGGGTGCGGAATCGCTCGCGAGCTACACCGGCGACGCCGAGTAACGCACACCGAGTAACGCACACCGAGCACGGCCCGCCGATCGCGCCGCGCGGCTACCATCGCGCGATGACCGCACATCCCACCACGGAACGCTACATCGGCCTGATGTCCGGCACCTCGCTGGACGGCGTGGACGGTGTGGTCGTCGACTTCAGCGGGCCGCGCCTGGCGGTGCTGGCGCATGCCCACCTGCCGTTCGCCGCCCATCTGCGCGAAGCGTTCATGGCGCTGCAGCGCGCCGGTGACGACGAGCTGAACCGCGCGGCCCACGCGGGCCATGCGCTGGTGCAGGTCTATGGCGGCGTCGTGAGCCTGCTGCTCGCGCAATCCGGACTCGCGGCGAAAGACATCCGGGCCATCGGTGCGCACGGCCAGACGGTCCGGCACCGCCCGGGCGACGAGGTCGCCTACACCGTGCAGGTGAACGCACCGGCCGTGCTGGCCGAGCTGACCGGCATCGACGTGGTCGCCGACTTCCGCAGCCGCGACATCGCCGCGGGCGGCCAGGGGGCCCCGCTGGTGCCGGCCTTCCATCGCGCGGTGTTCGGCCAGGCCGACCGCGCCGGCGCCGTGCTCAACATCGGCGGCATCAGCAACCTGACGGCCTGGCCCAGGCATGGCGAGTCGACGACCGGCTTCGATTGCGGGCCCGGCAACGCCTTGATGGACCACTGGTGCCAGCGCCATTGCCACCGGCCCTTCGACGCCGGAGGCGCCTGGGCGGCCTCGGGGCGGGTCGAGGCCAGCCTGCTGGCGCAGATGCATGCCGATCCGTATTTCGCGCTGACGCCACCGAAGAGCACCGGCCGCGACCTGTTCAATCCCGAATGGCTCGACGAGCAACTGTCACGCGCTGGCCATGCGTTGCGGCCGGAGGATGTGCAGGCCACGCTGTGCGAGCTGACGGCCATGGCCTGCGCCGATTCGGTCGATCGCCATGCCGGCGACGCTCAGGAGGTGCTGGTGTGCGGTGGTGGCGCCTTCAACGATCAGCTGATGGGGCGGCTGGCCGCCCTGCTGCCGCGTCGCAAGGTGGCCCGCAGCGATGAGCGCGGCCTGCCGGCCAGCGAGGTCGAGGCAGCTGCCTTCGCGTGGCTGGCGCGGGCACTTGTCCGACGCGAACCCGGCAACCTGGTGTCGGTCACCGGCGCGCGGGGCCCACGGGTGCTGGGTGCGCTCTACCCTGCCTGAAATGACGAAGGCCGCTCGAAAGCGGCCTGTCGCGGGAGCCGCAGGGCTCAGACCGAGAAGCTGGACCCGCAACCGCAGGTCGTCGTCGCGTTCGGGTTCTTGATCACGAACTGCGCGCCTTCGAGGTCGTCCTTGTAGTCGATCTCGGCACCGGCCAGGTACTGCAGGCTCATCGCGTCGATCAGCAGCGTGACGCCGTTCTTGCTCATCTGCGTGTCGTCGTCGTTGACGATCTCGTCGAACGTGAAGCCGTACTGGAAGCCGGAGCAACCGCCGCCCTGCACGAAGACGCGCAGCTTCAGCTCGGGATTGCCCTCTTCGTCGACCAGCTCCTTGACCTTGCTCGCGGCGCTGTCGGTGAACACCAGCGGCACCGGCGGCTCGCTGGAATCAAGGCTCTGGAGGTTCTCTGCAACTGCGCTCATGGGGTATTCCTTGGGGGACGAACGGACCGATTATCCGCCGAGCTCACGCCGCTTGTGCCGTTGTGGGATTGATCGCCGGCCCCGCGTTCGCGGTGGCCAGCTTCAAAGGGGCCTTCTCGTCGGCCTTCAAGGGGTGGAGTTCGCCGTCGATCCGGGCGCCCTGGTGCATTTCAAGCGATTCGTAGCGCACATCGCCGACGATGCTGGCCTTGGGCTGCAGTTCGAGCAGCTGATCCGACAGGACCGGGCCGATCACGGTGCCGTTGATGATCACGTGGCCAGCCTTGACCTTGCCGATGACCTTGGCTTTCTCGCTGATGACGAGGATGCTGTACGCCTCGCTGCTGGCGATCACGTCGCCCTGCACCTCGCCATCGATGCGCAGGCCGTCGGCGAAGCGCAGTTCGCCGGTGATCACGGTGCCCTCGCCGATCAGGGTGCGGATGGGGGGCTGCTTGGTTTTGCCGAACATGGTGATTGCTCCAACGTGATCCAACGAGGGGGGCCGTCTCTTGTGCCGGCTCTGTGCTGAGTGCTTCTTCGGAGGCTGGCTTCAGAGC
Source organism: Rhizobacter sp. P2_H3 (assembly GCF_056403355.1). Lineage (NCBI taxonomy): Bacteria > Pseudomonadati > Pseudomonadota > Betaproteobacteria > Burkholderiales > Sphaerotilaceae > Rhizobacter > Rhizobacter sp. P2_H3. The sequence continues at coordinate 43,879 of NZ_JBFUFQ010000016.1, forward strand.
TTGAGCATCTGCGTCGCCCTGACGGTGCCGCGGCTGTCAATGACCTTGACCTGGACGGTTTTTACCACGGCCTGCAGCGGGTGATCGATCATTCCTTCGAGACGAAGGTACTGCTTCACGGCGAGTGGCAAGCCGCCATTGGGCATCGACAGGGACCACGGCTTGCCGTCGAGCAGACCGGTCAGCACGATGTCGTAGCGGCCGTTGAATTCAGGGGCCGACTTGCCCACCTGCATCACCAGCAATTGGTAACGAAGTTGTCCCGGCGCCTTGGCTTCAGCCTGCAGTGCGCGCACCGTCAGCGCCTCGGCGGCACCGGCCGGCAGCAGGCGCTCGAAGAAGCCGAGGTCGGCCTTCAGCGCCATGTTCTCGGACTCGAGCTGCTTGAGCTGCTGGGCCAGCTTGTCCTGCGCCACCTTCTCGGTGCGCAGCAGGCTGCCGGCGGTGTTGGCGATCGACTGGGCGCCTTCGCGTTCGGCGCGCAGCTGCGCGACCTCGACACGCAGCTGCGCCAGCTCGGCCTTCGCATCACGGTCCAGCCCGGCGATGTCCTTGCCGAACTCGAAAGCCCACAGGGCGAAGGCCGCGGAGAATCCGAACACCAGCGCCACGATGACCCAGCGCAAGGGCCAGGGCAGGTGGCTGCGCACGATCATGCGCGGTGCGCTGATGGACATGCGACGACGAAGCAGTTTCCAGCGCATGGGTCAGGACAGGGGGAAGTGAAGGGCTCGTGCTGCGGAGCCCGGCGCTCCTTGGAGCTAGGGATTGTAGAAGCGGCCCACGGCATGCTTGTTTCCAAACCTTGCCGGAACGGCGAGCGGAAAGCAAAAGGGCCGCTCGAAAGCGGCCCCTTCCTGCAACGCCTGAGCGTCGATCAGCGCTTGCTGAACTGCTTCCTGCGGCGAGCGCCGTGCAGGCCGACCTTCTTCCGTTCGACTTCACGCGCATCGCGCGTCACGAAGCCGGCGTGCTTGAGGGCAGGCTTGAGCGTCTCGTCGTAGTCGATCAGGGCGCGGGTGATGCCGTGGCGCACCGCACCGGCTTGACCCGACTCGCCACCACCGTGCACGTTGACCTTGACGTCGAACGCGCCATCGTTGGAGGTCAGCACCAGAGGCTGCTTGACCACCATGATGGAGGTCTGGCGACCGAAATACTCATCGACGGTCTTGCCGTTGACGACGATCTGGCCAGTGCCCTTCTTGATGAAGACGCGAGCCACCGAAGACTTGCGGCGGCCGGTTCCGTAGTTCCAATTTCCGATCATGGCCGCTCCTTAGATGTCCAGCACTTTGGGCTGCTGGGCGGTGTGCGGGTGGGAACCACCGGCGTACACCTTCAGCTTCTTCACCATCGCGTAACCCAACGGTCCCTTGGGGAGCATGCCCTTGACAGCCTTTTCCAGCGCGCGGCCGGGGTGCTTGGCTTGCATGTCCTTGAAGGTCGTGGCGTGGATACCGCCCGGGTGRCCCGAGTGACGGTAGTACACCTTGTCGGTGGCCTTGTTGCCCGTGACGCGGATCTTGTCTGCGTTGACGACGACGATGAAATCTCCGGTGTCGACGTGAGGCGTGTAAATGGCCTTGTGCTTGCCGCGCAAACGGAGTGCCACTTCGCTGGCAACACGTCCGAGCACCTTGTCGGTGGCGTCAATCACAAACCACTCGTGCGTCACTTCGGCCGGCTTGGCGCTGAAGGTCTTCATGAGGTTCTTTCAATGAGCCGGCCGCGACATGCGGCCAGCAGGTTAAGGCCCTGCTGAAATTTCATTGCTGAAATCTCACGGCCATCGGTGCTGCTTGTTCAGGCAGCCTCTCAGGCGCGCTTCTCTTGCGTATTCCCCCCGGGCCACGGCGGAAAAGCCTTCGAGTGTAGCTGATCAAGGGTAACGCTGGCTAGAGGGGCCGCCTTGTTGGCGCCGCTCGCAAGGGGATGCCTGAACCGGTACACTAGGGTTTCTACCGAGTCATCCCATGAGCAGTACCACCGCCACCCCCGAACGTTCGTCGCCACTGGCGTCGAACCACGGCTCAGCGCCGGAGGCGCCGCGTTTCAGCTGGGTGCCGATCCGCTCGATGTCCGAGCGTCATCGGGAGCGCATTTCTACACACTTGCTGGCACTTAACGAAAGTGACCGCTATCTTCGATTCGGCTATCCGGCGACGGATGCCCAGATCGAGCGCTACGTCGCGTCGCTGAACTTCGAGCGCGATGAGCTGTTCGGCATCTTCAACCGGCGCCTCGAACTCATCGCGCTGGCCCACCTGGCCTACGTGCCGGTGAGCCACCCCGAAGACGCGGCGATGGCCGAGTTCGGCGTTTCCGTGGCCGGCCATGCGCGCGGCCGCGGCTACGGGGCACGGCTGTTCGAACGCGCCGTGCTGCAGGCGCGCAACCGCGGCTGCGACCGCCTGTTCATCCACGCGCTCAGCGAAAACACCGCGATGCTGAAGATCGCCCGCCGCGCCGGTGCGTTGGTCGAGCGCGACGGTTCGGAGTCGGAAGCCTGGCTGAAGCTGCCGCCCGACAGCCTCGCATCGCAGATGGGCCAGCTGATGGAGCGCCATGCGGCCGAGCTGAACTACCAGTTCAAGCGCCATGCACAGCGCATGAGCGACCTGCTCGACACCGTCACGGAAGTGAAGGCCCACGTGAGCAGCACACGACGCGTCGCCTCGGAATAAGCGACGAAATCCGTTTTCAGACACCAATCTGACAACTGTACGGCCCCGATGTGGGGGATGCGCCTGCTGAGGCCGACCGCTAGGATGCCTTCGGTTCGTCGCTCGACGGGTGCCTTTCGGCCCCGGTCCGATGGACCCCATCCAAGTCTGTGTCCTGATCATGCAAGTCCTGCCCTGGATCGCCGCATTGGCAGTCACCACGCTGCTGGCCCTCGCGCTCCTCGTGCTGCTGTGGCGCGGTCGCAAGCCGCCCCAACCGAAGCCGCTCCCCACCGAGTGGTCACTCACTGCCCGCCCCGTCTTCAGCACCGACGAGCGCCGCATCTATCGCCTGCTGCGTGAGGCGCTGCCGCACCACATCGTGCTGTCGAAGCTGCCGCTGGTGCGCTTCTGCCAGCCGAACGACCCCTCCGAAGTCCGCTTCTGGTTCGACCTGCTCGGCTCCAACCATGTGACCTTCGCGGTCTGCAGCGCGAACGGGCGCGTGCTCGCCGCGATCGACCTGGATGTCGAGCGCGGCGGTTCGCGCCGGCTGCAGCAGATCAAGCAATCGGTGCTGGCCGCCTGCCGCGTGCGCTACCTGCGCTGCTCGACCGACCACCTGCCGTCGATCGCCGAACTGCAGCTGCTGGTGCCGCACAGCGGGGCCGCGTCACGCGCACCGCAGCCCGCGCCGACGCACACGCTGCACGAAGCGCGCGACACGCTGGCCACCACCGTCGCGACCAAGCGCGCCGAGCGCACCGCGCTGTGGAGTGATTCGACGCTGTTCCAGGACTCCTTCTTCTCGCCCGACAGCCGGCTCGATGCGTTCGCGAGCAGCGAGTTCTCGGGGCTCGGCGACCGCAACGGCAAGGCCGCCCCGCGGCAGGGCCCCGCCTTCGCCACCACCAACCCCGGTGGCGACAGCACCTTGGGCGACGACGTCGGCGGTGTCGTCGTCGACCCGCCGCACTACGCGTCGAGCACGCGGCACTGAACGATTCGCGGCAACAACGCGGCTGCCGCTTACGATGCGGGCATGTCATCCGCCTCGCCGATTGAAACCCCCTACGCCGGCCTGACGCCGGAAGTCGTCCTCGACGCCCTCGATTCGGTCGGCCTGCGCGGCGACGGCCGGCTGATCCAGCTGAACTCCTACGAGAACCGCGTCTTCCAGGTCTTCCTCGAAGACAAGCGCGTCGTGGTCGCGAAGTTCTACCGGCCCGGACGCTGGAGCGACGCGCAGATCCTCGAAGAGCACGCGTTCGCCAACGAACTCGCCGAGGCCGAGATCCCGATCGTCAGCCCCTGGTCGCTGACCAGCGAGCAGAGCGGCGTCACCTCGACGCTGTGCCACTTCACCGGCGGCTCGGACCCGCACCGCTTCGCGATCACCGAGCGCCGCTCGGGCCGCGCGCCCGAGCTGGAGGATGAAGCCACGATGGAGTGGATCGGCCGCTTCGTCGGCCGCATGCACATGGTCGGCGCGACATCGCGTTTCGAGCACCGACTCACCCTCGACATCGCGACCTACGGCTCAGGCCCGCTCGACTGGCTGCTCGCCGGCGACATCATCCCGCCCGATGCGAAGCCCGGCTGGGAGCGCGCGGCGCGCGATGCGCTGGCCGAGATTGCCGCCTGCTTCGACGCCGTCGGCAGCACCCGCACGATCCGCCTGCATGGCGACTGCCACGCCGGCAACGTGCTGTGGACCGAGGCCGGCCCGCACTTCGTCGACCTCGACGATGCCTTGTCCGGCCCGGCGGTGCAGGACCTGTGGATGCTGCTGTCGGGCGAGCGCAGCGTCGCGACCCGCCAGCTGCATGCGCTGCTGACCGGCTACGAGGACTTCATGGAGTTCGACTGGCGCGAGCTGCGGCTGATCGAAGCCTTCCGCACGCTGCGGATGATCCACTACAGCGCCTGGCTCGCACGCCGCTGGAACGACCCGGCCTTCCCGATCGCGTTCCCGTGGTTCGGTGCGCCGGTCTACTGGACGGACCAGGCGGTGCGCCTGCGCGAGCAGATCGCGACGCTGCGGGAGCCGCCGGCGTTCGGCGGCCCCGCCTACTGAGCGCGCCGGATCAGGCGGTCAGCAGCGCCGTGACGCGGCGCACATACGCGGCAGGGTCCTCGAGCTGCCCGCCCTCGGCCAGCACCGCCTGGTCGAACAGGATGTTCGCGAGCTCGTCGAACTGCGGGCTCGATTCGAGCCGCTTCACCAGCGCGTGCTCGGCGTTCACTTCGAGCACCGGGTTCGTCTTCGGCGCGCTCTGGCCGGACTGCTTCAGCAGCCGCGCGAGGTGGCCGCTGATGTCGCCCTCCTCGACGACCAGGCAGGCCGGCGAGTCGACCAGCCGCGTCGTCACGCGCACGTCCTTCGCGCGGTCCTTCAGCGCTTCCTTCAGGCGGTCGAGCACCGGCTGGAACGCCGTCGCGACTTCTTCCGCCTGCTTCTTCTCGGCCTCGTCCTGCAGCTTGCCGAGATCGACCGAGCCCTTCGCGACGCTCTGCAGCGACTTGCCTTCGACCTCGTACAGGTGGCTCAGCATCCACTCGTCGACGCGGTCGACCAGCAGCAGCACCTCGATGCCCTTCTTGCGGAAGATCTCGAGCTGCGGGCTGCTCTTCGCCGCGGCCAGGTTGTCGGCCGTGATGTAGTAGATCGTGTCCTGGCCCTCCTTCAGGCGGCCCAGGTAGTCGGCGAACGAGACGCCTTCGTCGGCCTGCGTCGAAGCGAAGCGCAGCAGCTTGGTCAAGCGCTCCAGGTTCGCATGGTCCTCGCCGACGCCCTCCTTCAGCACCGCGCCGAAGTCCTTCCAGAAGGCGGCGTACTTCGCGCGCTCTGCCGCGTCCTCGCTGTCGGCGAGCGACTCCAGCATGCCCAGCACGCGCTTGGTCGAGCCCTCGCGGATCGCCTTCACGTCGCGACTCTCCTGCAGCAGCTCGCGCGAGACGTTGAGCGGCAGGTCGGCGCTGTCGATCACGCCCTTCACGAAGCGCAGGTAGACCGGCATCAGCGCCTCGGCGTCATCCATGATGAAGACGCGCTTCACGTAGAGCTTCACGCCGCCGCGCTTGTCGCGGTTCCACAGGTCGAACGGTGCCTTCGCCGGCACGTACAGCAGCTGCGTGTACTCGCTGCGGCCCTCGACGCGGTTGTGCGTGAACGCGAGCGGCGCCTCGGTGTCGTAGCTGATCTGCTTGTAGAACTCGGTGTACTGCTCGGGCGTGATGTCGCTCTTGCTGCGCGTCCAGAGTGCCGCCGCCTTGTTGACCGGCGCCCACTCGTCGTGGACGACCTGCTCCTGCTTCTCGGCATCCCACTCCTCCTTCTGCATCAGGATCGGCAGCGAGATGTGGTCGGAGTACTTGCTGATGATCGAGCGCAGCTTCCAGGCGGTGAGGAACTCCTCCTCGCCCTCGCGCAGGTGCAGGATCACCGAGGTACCGCGCTGCGGCCGCGTGATGGTCTCGACCTCGAAGTCGCCGCTGCCCTCGGAGCTCCAGCGCACGCCCTGCTCGGCCGGCAGGCCGGCGCGGCGCGACTCGACGGTGATGCGGTCGGCGACGATGAAGCCGCTGTAGAAGCCGACGCCGAACTGGCCGATCAGCTGCGCGTCCTTCTTCTGGTCGCCTTCGAGCTTGCTCATGAACTCGCGCGTGCCGCTCTTCGCGATGGTGCCGAGGTTGGCCACCGCCTCGTCGGCCGACAGCCCGATGCCGTTGTCGGTGATCGTCAGCGTCTTCGCGGCCTTGTCGAACGCGATGCGCACCTCGAGGTTCGGCGCGTCTTCATACAGCCCGGCGTTGTTCAGCGCCTCGAAGCGCAGCTTGTCGCAGGCATCCGAGGCGTTCGAGACCAGTTCCCGCAGGAAGATCTCCTTGTTGGAGTAGAGCGAGTGCGTGACCAGGTGCAGGATCTGCTTGACCTCGGCCTGGAAGGAAAGTGTTTGCTTGTCCATGGTCGTGCTGAAGCTGAATGTTGTTGAGCGCCGGCGTGTAGGCGCTGTCTTACAAGAAGTTGCGCCGCGAAGGCGCTGCACTTGAGGTCGGATACGGTTACCTTCAAGATCCCCCGCAGTTTCCCCGATCCTTGCTGCGATCCGGGCGAACGTCTCGTCTTTCCTTGCCGGCTCCCGCATGTCCTTGTCTTCCACGCTCGAGAACTGGTTCGCCCCCTCCGCTGCCACCGCCTCCTGGACCCTCGACCACTTGCGCGGTGTCGACCCGGTGCTGGGCTTCGCGATCGTGATGGTCGTCGCGGTGGTGCTCGGCGAGATCCTGCGCCGGCGCTTCCGGCTGCCGCGGCTGTGCGGCCACATGCTGACCGGCGCGCTGGCCAGCCCGCTGGCGCTGCGCCTGCTGGAGCGCACCGACCTCGACCCGGTCAAGCCGCTCATCGACCTGGCCATCGGCGTGCTGGTGTTCGAACTCGGCAGCCGCATCCGGCCGCGCTGGCTGATCGACAACCCGTGGCTCGCGCTGACCTGCGTGCTCGAGGGCGTGTTGTCCGGCCTCGGCGTCTACCTCGGCCTGCTCGCGTTCGACGCGCCGTCGCTCTCGGCCGCGCTGGCCGGCGCCGTCGCGATGTCGACCTCGCCGGTCCTGGTGCTGGCGCTGGTTCACCAGATGCGCCCGCGCGGGCAGGTGACCGAGCGCCTGCTGATGATGTCGGCGATCAACAGCGTGCTCGCGGTGGTGGCGCTGAAGGCCTGGGGCGTGCTCGCCGCGAGCGGCGGGCTGGCCGCAGCCGAGCCGGGCCTCGAGCCGGCCATCACCAGCGCGCTGCTGGTGGTCAGCGGCTCGTTCCTGCTCGGCGTCGCCGCCGGCTGGGTGCTGACGCAACTCATGAAGCAGGTGCGGGGCCTGACCACCGCGCCGGTGCTGCAGATCGCGCTCGTCATCATCGCCGCGATGCTGGCCGCGCAATGGCGGCTCTCGCCGCTGCTCGCACTGCTGGTGGCCGGCATGGTGGCCCGCTCGCGGATGGCGCACGGCCTGACCGTCGAGCCCCAGCTCGGTACGGCCGGCGCGACGCTCAGCGTGATGCTGTTCATCTGCCTGGGCATGCTGTTCACGCTGGACGGCTTCTCGACGCTGTGGCCCTGGGTGCTGGTCATCGTCGTCGCGCGCCTGATCGGCAAGGGCATCGCGATCGCGGTGCTGGCCAAGCCCAGCGGCCTCGGCTGGCGCCAGGCCGGCGCGCTGACCATCGCGCTGCAACCGATGAGCAGCCTCGCGGTGCTGCTGACCGCCGACACCTTCGGCTGGCCGTCGCAGCTGCCCGGCGCCAATGGCGGCGTGTTGCAGGCGCTGCTGATCTCCACCACCCTGCTGCAGTTCATCGGCCCGCTGCTGGCCGAACGCGCCGTGCGCGACCTCGCCCAGGAGTGCCCGCCCATCTCGAACACGAAGGTTCCCTGACATGGCCCTGGCCGAATTCACCACCTCCGAGCCGCTGACACTGGGCGTCGAGCTCGAACTGCAGCTGGTCAGCACGCACGACTTCGACCTCGCACCGCAGGCCGAGGACCTGCTGCGCGTGCTCGCCAAGCACACCGGCGCCTGGGACGTGAAGCCCGAGATCACGCGCAGCATGATCGAGATCGGCACCTCGATCCAGCGCGAGCACAGCGGCCTGGTCGCCGAGCTGCACGACCTGCGCGGCCAGCTGTCGCAGGCGGCACGCAAGCTGAACATCGGCATCGCCGGCGGCGGCACGCATGCGTACCAGCATTGGAGCGACCAGCAGATCTTCCCGACCGAGCGCTTCCACTACATCAGCGAGCTGTACGGCTACCTGGCCAAGCAGTTCACCGTGTTCGGCCAGCACGTGCACGTCGGCTGCGAGGATGGCGACACGGCGCTGTGGCTGCTGCACGCGCTGTCGCGCTACGTGCCGCACTTCATCGCACTGAGCGCGTCGTCGCCGTTCGTGCAGGGCGTCGACACCGGCTTCGATTCGGCGCGCCTGAACTCGGTGTTCGCGTTTCCGCTGTCAGGGCGCGCGCCGTTCGTGACGACCTGGGACGACTTCGGGCTGTACTTCGACAAGATGACGAGCACCGGCGTCGTGCAGTCGATGAAGGACTTCTACTGGGACATCCGGCCGAAGCCCGAGTTCGGCACCATCGAGCTGCGCGTGTGCGACACGCCGCTCGACGTCGACAAGGCCGCGGCACTCGCGTGCTACCTGCAGGCGATCTGCCGCTACCTGCGCGAGGAGCGGCCGTTCGAGCCGTCGGAAGACGACTACCTCGTCTACACCTTCAACCGCTTCCAGGCCTGCCGCTTCGGGCTCGAGGGCGAGATCGTCGACCCGCAGACCAAGCAGCGCGAGAAGCTGCGCGACAACATCGTGCGCACGCTCGCGCGGGTCGACGAGCATGCGCTGGACCTGCGCTCGCTCGACGCGAGCAACCTGATCCGCGACAGCCTGCGGCACGGCAACGATGCGCAGTGGCTGCGCAGGTTGCGGGCCGAAGGAGAGCCGCTCTCCTCCGTGGTGCACAAGGCCGCCGACCGCTGGATGTCGTAGCCCGGACGGCAATCCGGGTTGCCAGATTCAAGCCTTGGCTTGCGCGAGCATCGTCTCGGCGTTGCTGACCTCGAACTTGCCCGGCGCCTCGATGTTCAGCGTCTTCACGACGCCGTTGTCGACCAGCATCGAATAGCGCTGCGAGCGCACGCCCATGCCACGGGCGATCAGGTCCAGCGTGAGGCCGGTGGCCTGCGTGAACGTGCCGCTGCCGTCGGCCATCATGCGCACCTTGCCCAGCGTGTGCTGGTCGCGGCCCCAGGCGCCCATCACGAACGCGTCGTTGACCGAGACGCACCAGACCTCGTCGACGCCGGCGGCCTTCAGCGCCTCGGCGTTCTTCACGTAGCCCGGCACGTGCTGGGCCGAGCAGGTCGGCGTGAAGGCACCGGGCAACGCGAAGATCGCGATCTTCTTGCCGGCGGTTTCCTTCTCGACGTCGAAGGTGTTCGGGCCCAGGCTGCAGCCGTTGCCTTCAACTTCGATGAATTCCTGCAGCGAACCTGCGGGCAGCTTGTCACCAACTTTGAGCATCTCGATCTCCAAATGAAAAAACGGCCGGACGCCAGTATCCCAGCGTTCCGACCGTCTTGTGCGGAGCCCTCAGGCTCCGTTGTCCTTCTTAGACTTCGCGAGCCTTCTCGATCAGGCGCGTGACCACCCAGGACTTGGTCTTGGAGATCGGACGGCCTTCGGCGATCTCGACCACGTCGCCCAGCTTGTACTCGCCCTTTTCGTCATGGGCGTGGTACTTGCTCGACTTGCCGACGATCTTGCCGTACAGCTCGTGCTTGGTGCGGCGCTCGATCAGCACGGTGACGGTCTTGGCGCGCTTGTCGCTGACGACCTTGCCCACCAGGGTGCGGGTGTTCTTCAGCGGGGCTTCGGTCGTGGTTTGCGTGGTGCTCATTTGGCAGCCCTCTTCTTCTCGGCCAGGACGGTCTTCGCACGCGCGATGTCGCGGCGCGTGTTGCCCAGCGTCGAATGGTTGGTCAGTTGCTGAGTCGCCTTCTGCATGCGCAGGCCGAAATGGGCCTTCAGCAGGTCAGCCACTTCCTTTTCAAGGCCGGCGACGTCCTTGGTGCGGAGTTCAGATGCTTTCATGTGGTTCTCCAGTCAGGCCTCAAGAGCCGACCTGACGCGACACGAAGGTGGTGCTCAGCGGCAGCTTGGCCGAAGCCAGCTTGAACGCTTCGCGGGCCAGCTCTTCGGGCACACCGTTGAGTTCGTAGAGCACCTTGCCGGGCTGGATTTCAGCGACGTAGTACTCCGGATTGCCCTTGCCGTTGCCCATGCGGACTTCGGCAGGCTTTTGCGAGATCGGCTTGTCCGGGAAGATGCGGATGAAGATCCGGCCGCCACGCTTGATGTGACGCGAGATCGCACGACGTGCGGCCTCGATCTGGCGCGCGGTCAGGCGACCACGCTCCGTGGCCTTCAGGCCGAAATCACCGAACGACACGTTCGCACCACGGGTGGCGACGCCGGTGTTGCGGCCCTTCTGCTCTTTGCGGTATTTCCGCCGAGACGGTTGCATCATGCTAGTTCTCCTTAGGCCTTGCCCGAGCCGGTGGCATCGGGGGCCTTGCGCACGCGCTTGGCTGCGCTGGTCGGCGCGTCGGTGGCGGGAGCACCCGTCGCCTCGGCCGGCTTGTCGCTGCCTTCGACCGGGGCACCGCCCTGGCGGGGCGTACCACGATCACCGCGATCGCCGCGGTCACCTGCACCACCGCCCGGACGGCCACGGCCAGCCGGAGCGCCGGGGCGCGTGTTGCGGCGCGGACGACGATCGTCCTCGGGCACTTCGGCCTTCAACTGCGGCACTTCGCCATTGGCGAGGCGGTCGCCACGGTAGACCCAGCACTTCACGCCGATGATGCCGTAGGTCGTCTTGGCTTCGGAGAAGCCGTAGTCGATGTCGGCCTTCAGGGTGTGAAGCGGCACGCGGCCTTCGCGGTACCACTCGCAGCGGGCGATCTCGATGCCGTTCAGGCGGCCCGACGACATGATCTTGATGCCCTGCGCGCCCAGGCGCATCGCGTTCTGCATCGCGCGCTTCATGGCACGGCGGAACATGATGCGCTTCTCGAGCTGCTGGGTGATGCTGTCGGCGATCAGCTGGGCATCGACTTCAGGCTTGCGCACTTCTTCGATGTTGACCGCGACCGGCACGCCCATGCGGCGGGTCAGTTMGGCTTTCAGCTTCTCGATGTCCTCGCCCTTCTTGCCGATCACCACACCCGGACGAGCCGAGAAAATGGTGACGCGGGCGCTCTTGGCGGGGCGCTCGATCAGGATGCGCGAGACGGCGGCGCTCTTCAGGCGAGCCTTCAGGAAGTCGCGGACTCGCAGGTCTTCGGCCAGCATCGTCGCGAAATTCGCGTTCGATGCGTACCAGCGCGAAGCCCAGTTGCGGGTGACCGGCAGCCGGAAACCGGTCGGATGGATTTTCTGTCCCATGGTTTTCCTTCTGCGCTCAGTTGCCCACGGTCACGAAGATGTGACACGTCGGCTTGCTGATGCGGTTGCCGCGGCCCTTGGCCCGTGCGGAAAAGCGCTTGAGGGTGGCAGCCTGCTCGACGAAGATCGTCTTGACCTTCAGTTCGTCGATGTCGGCACCGTCGTTGTGCTCTGCGTTGGCGATCGCCGACTCCAGGGCCTTCTTGATGATGCCGGCTGCCTTCTTGGGCGTGAAGCTCAGGATGTTCAGCGCCTGGTCGACCTTCTTGCCGCGGACCAGGTCGGCCACCAGCCGACCCTTGTCGGCAGAGAGGCGGACGCCGCGAACGATTGAACGGGTTTCCATCGTCGTCATCCTTACTTCTTGTTGGCCTTCTTGTCGGCCGGGTGCCCCTTGAACGTGCGGGTCAGCGCAAATTCACCGAGCTTGTGGCCGACCATCTGGTCGGTGATGTACACGGGCACGTGCTGCTTGCCGTTGTGCACCGCGATCGTCAACCCGATGAAGTCGGGAAGAATCGTCGAGCGGCGCGACCAGGTCTTGATCGGCTTCTTGTCCTTGATGGCCGAGGCCTTCTCGGCCTTGGCCATCAGGTGATGGTCAACGAACGGACCTTTTTTGAGCGAACGGGTCATGGCAGCCCCTTACTTCTTGCGACGCGAGACGATGAACGTCTGCGTGCGCTTGTTGTTGCGAGTGCGGTAGCCCTTGGTCATCGTGTTCCACGGCGACACAGGCACCTGGCCCTCGCCGGTACGACCTTCACCACCACCGTGCGGGTGATCCACCGGGTTCATCGCGACACCGCGAACCGTCGGACGGATGCCCTTCCAGCGACGCGCACCGGCCTTGCCGTACTGGCGCAGGTTGTGCTCTTCGTTGGCCACTTCGCCGATCGCCGCGCGGCAGTCGATGTGGATGCGGCGCACTTCACCCGAGCGCAGGCGCAGCTGGGCGTAGGTGCCTTCGCGTGCCAGCAGCGTCACCGAGGTGCCGGCCGAGCGTGCGATCTGGGCACCCTTGCCCGGCAGCAGTTCGACGCAGTGAACCGTCGAGCCGACCGGGATGTTGCGGATCGGCAGCGTGTTGCCGGCCTTGATCGGCGCTTCGGCGCCGCTCAGCACGGTCGCGCCGACATCCAGCCCGCGCGGGGCGATGATGTAGCGGCGCTCGCCGTCGGCGTAGCACACCAGCGCGATGTGCGCCGTGCGGTTCGGGTCGTACTCGATGCGTTCGACCTTCGCCGGAATGCCATCCTTGTTGCGCACGAAGTCGACCACGCGGTAGTGGTGCTTGTGACCACCGCCCTTGTGGCGCATCGTGATGTGGCCGTTGTTGTTGCGACCCGCGTTCTGCATTTGCGGTTCGAGCAACGAGGCTTCCGGACGACCCTTATAGAGGTGGCTGTGAACCACCTTCACCACGGCACGGCGGCCGGGCGACGTCGGTTTGACTTTGATGACGGCCATTACGCGGCCTCCCCGGAGAAGTTGAGCTCCTGGCCTGCCTTCAGCGACACGTACGCCTTCTTGACGTGGTCGCGGCGGCCGATGGAACGGCCGAAGCGCTTGACCTTGCCCTTTTGAATGACGGTCTGCACCGACTCGACCTCGACCTTGAACAGCAGTTCGACCGCTGCCTTGATCTCGGGCTTGGTGGCATCGCGCAGCACCTTGAACAGCACCTGGTTGTGCTTCTCGGCAGCGGACGTGGCTTTTTCGCTCACGATCGGCGCCACCAGCACCTGGGCCAGGCGGCCCTCGTCATGCTTGGTCGTGCTCATCCCAGCATCTCCTTGAGTTGCTCGATCGCACCCTTGGTCACCAGGATCTTCTTGAAGAAGACCAGGGACAGGGGATCGGCGTAACGCGGCTCGACCACCATCACGTTGGCGAGGTTGCGCGCGGCGAGCAGCAGGTTGTCGTCGACCTGGTCGGCGATCACCAGCACCGAGTCGAGGCCCATGGCCTTGAACTTGGCAGCCAGCTGCTTGGTCTTCGGCGAGTCGACGGTGATCGAATCGACCACTGCGACACGGCCTTCACGGGCCAGCTGCGAGAAGATGGCGGCCATGCCGGCGCGGTACATCTTCTTGTTGACCTTCTGCGTGAAGTTCTCGTCCGGGCTGTTCGGGAAGATCCGACCGCCCCCGCGCCACAGCGGCGACGAGGTCATACCGGCACGGGCGCGGCCCGTACCCTTCTGGYGCCACGGCTTCTTCGTCGAGTGCTTCACGACGGCGCGGTCCTTCTGGGCGCGCGTGCCTTGGCGGGCGTTGGCCTGGAACGCGACGACGACCTGGTGGACCAGGGCTTCGTTGTAGTCACGGGCGAACACGGTGTCGGGCGCGTCGACCTTGGAGGTCGCCTGGCCTTGATCGTTGAGGAGCTCGAGTTGCATCAGTTGGCTCCCTTCTTGGCCTTCACCTTGATACCGGGGCGCACGACCACGTGGCCGTTCTTCGCGCCCGGCACGGCGCCACGGACCAGCAGCAGCTGGCGGGCTTCGTCGATGCGGACGACGTCGAGGTTCTGGACGGTCTTGGTGACGTCGCCCATCTGGCCGGACATCTTCTTGCCCGGGAACACGCGACCCGGATCCTGCGCCATCGAGATCGAGCCCGGCACGTTGTGCGAACGGCTGTTGCCGTGCGACGCGCGCTGCGAGCTGAAGTTGTGGCGCTTGATGGTGCCCGTGAAGCCCTTGCCGATGGAGGTGCCTTGCACGTCCACGAGCTGGCCCACGGCAAACGTCGTCACCGGAACCTGCGCGCCGGGCTTGAAGCCTGCGACGACGTCGGCGGTGACGCGGAATTCCTTGAGGACTTCACCGGCTTCGACACCCGCTTTCGCAAAGTGGCCGGCTGCCGGCTTGATGACGCGCGACGCTTTGCGCGTGCCGAACGCCACTTGAATGGCGTTGTAGCCGTCGGTGGCTTCGGTCTTGACCTGGACGACACGGTTGTTCGACACATCGAGCACCGTCACGGGAACAGCATCGCCGTCGTCCGTGAAGATGCGCATCATGCCCACCTTGCGGCCCAGCAAACCGAGATGTTCGCTAAGACTCATGAATATTCTCCAGCCCCCGCACCACCCCCAACAACTGGGAGCGCTTGGAAGCCTTTGTTTGACATGCCCGACATCGATTGGCCGGGCTGACTTGGTGGCAACTCGCCCCGGAGGGCGAATGCCGAACCGACCCGTCAGGGCCGGCTACTGAAATCGGCCCACAAGGAGCCGATTACTTCGGAAAGCCTGCGATTCTAGCCAGCTGCGGCGAAAGCCGCAACCACTTCCTCGCAGGCCTGGCCGATTACTGCAGCTTGATCTCGACGTCGACGCCGGCCGGCAGGTCGAGCTTCATCAGCGCGTCCACGGTCTTGTCGGTCGGATCGACGATGTCCATCAGGCGCTGATGGGTGCGGATTTCGAACTGGTCGCGCGAGGTCTTGTTGACGTGCGGCGAACGCAGGATGTCGAAACGCTGCATGCGAGTCGGCAGGGGCACCGGGCCCTTGACGATCGCGCCGGTGCGCTTCGCGGTGTCGACGATCTCCAACGCCGATTGGTCGATCAGCTTGTAGTCAAACGCCTTCAGGCGAATGCGGATCTTTTGCTTGGTGGCCATAGCGGTTTCCTAAAAGAGCGTGCGGTCCTCGCGGACCGCGAAATCGATGGAGGGAGAGTGGCCGGCGGGCACGATGCAGAAGCACCCCGCCCGGCCGACCGGTGGCTCCACCTTATTCGAGGATCTTGGCGACGACGCCGGCGCCGACGGTGCGGCCGCCTTCACGGATGGCGAAGCGCAGGCCTTCTTCCATCGCGATCGGGGCGATCAGCTTCACCGTGATGCTCACGTTGTCGCCAGGCATCACCATTTCCTTGTCCTTCGGCAGCTCCACCGCGCCCGTCACGTCCGTCGTGCGGAAGTAGAACTGCGGCCGGTAGTTGTTGAAGAACGGCGTGTGGCGGCCGCCTTCTTCCTTGCTCAGC
>NZ_JBFUFQ010000017.1:0-57075 GCF_056403355.1 Rhizobacter sp. P2_H3
GGCCAGGCAGTGGCACGGCCGATGGCGCGCGGCGATGCGCCCATGCCGTCCAGCTGCAGCCGGAGCGAATGCGCCAGCCGCGGCATGTCGATCACCACCAGCGCGGTGCCGCACCAACTGCAGTGGTCGTCGCCGGCCGACGCGGCGCCGCCGCAGTTCAGGCAGTGCAGCGCGTGCTTCTCCTGCGCCAGCGCCTGCCGCTCGGCGACGCCCAGCGGGCGCACCAGCCCGCGTTCTGCCAGCAGGCCGCTGTGGCTGTGCAGGTGGCCGTGGCGGCGCGGGCACTCCAGCGCGGCGAACAGGCCGAAGCGCGACCGGTTCTGCACCTGCTTCAGCGTTGCGGCACAGCGCGGGCAGGCCGGGTGCGCGGCCTGCGCCTCGGCCAGCGGGCGGCCCGTGCCGGCCTCCATCTCGCGCAGCAGGCGCACCCAGCCGAAGCTGTCGAGCTGCACCGACTCGAACTCGTCGAACCACACGAGGCGGCAGTCGGGGCAATGCTCCACCGTGACCGGCAGTCCCTTGTGCGACGACAGCGACAGCACGCGCATCGGCGCGCTGCAGCGTGGGCAGGCGATGCGTCGGGCCACGCGCGGATCGGGGGTCTTGGCGGGAGTGTTCACGGCGGTGGCTTCAGCGCAGTGTCGCGATCGCGCGCGCCGCCAGCCGCCCGGCGCTGACCACCTGCGGGTGCGGATGCAGCGTGCACAGCTCGGCGATCGGGCCGAGCGCGCGCGTCGGCCGCTTCTCGATCTCCGCCGCGACGGCCTCGCCGAGGAAGAAGTCGGGGTCGGTGACGAGCCGGCGCAGCAGGGCCGTGTCGGTCAGGTCCAGCGACGGCACCAGGGCCATCACGACATCGTGGCCCGCGTGGCCGCCGATCAGCTCGCCGATCCAGCGCGACAGGCCGGCCTGGTCGGCCGCGACCGGCGAGCAGGCCGGGTGCAGTTCGCTGAGCCAGGTCTGCTGCCGCTTCGCGTCGTCGGCGGCCGCGAGGAAATCGGCCAGCGACGCGTAGACGATGCGCGAGTCGTCGTCATGGGCCAGGTAGAACACGCTGCCCCGCAGCGGCGAGCGGCTGGCGTAGACGTGGTGGTTGCTGGTCTCGGGGTCGTCGAGCACGATGCCGCCGAGCGCGGCGACGATCGGGTGGTACGTGAGCAAGCCGGTCCACTCGGTGGCCTGCGCGCGGTCGAGCAGGTTGAGCTCGACATCGAGCCGGCCGGCGTAGTCGCCGACGGCGATGCGGGCGAACCAGGGATCGAGTTCTGCAGGAAGGCTCATGTCCCCAAAGTATCGGCCCAGATGTTGCGCGCCCACGCGCCGGCATAGGCGCCCTCGGCCTCGTTGCGCTGCGCCGACACGCCGCCGGCGCCCGCCACCGGCTTGAAGGTCGACTCCGCCGCGACGTACTCGTGCACGCTCGCGACGTGGATCGCGTTCGTCTCGTCGACGAAGCTGTAGCAGGTGTTGGTCAGCATCGGGTGCTCGTTGACCGCGACGCCCGACAGCTGCGCGACGATCGCCGCGGCCGCCACCTTGGCATGCGCATTCGCCATGTGCGCGCTCTTCGGCATGCCGGGGGCGATCTGGATCGCGTCGCCGAGCACGTGCACGTCCTGCGCGGCCGTCGAGCCGAAATCGATGAAGTTCACGCGGCACCAGCGGTTCACCGCATTGGCCAGCCCGCTCTTCACCGCGAGCGCGCCGGCGCGCATCGGCGGCAGCACGTTCAGCACGTCGGCGCGCACGGCATCCTGCAGCTCGATGCGCAGCGTGCCCGCCGCCGCGTCGACGCCGATCACCTTGTGCTGCGGCCGGTACTCGACGATGCCCGGGTACAGGTCGCGCCACGCGGCCTTGAAGAGCGCGGGCTTCGAGACGACGTCGGGGTTGGCGTCGAGGATCAGCAGCTTCGAGCGCGGCTTGGCGCGCCGGAAATACGCTGCCACCACGCAGGCGCGCTCGTACGGCCCGGGCGGGCAGCGGTACGGCGACTCGGGGATCGTGATCGCGAACACGCCGCCGTCGGGCATCGCCTCGAGCTGCCGGCGCAGCGCGAGCGTCTCGGGCCCGGCCTTCCAGGCCTGCAGCACGCGGCCGTCGTCGTGCGCACGGCGCAGGCCCTCGACCTCGTCGAACATCAGCTCGATGCCGGGCGACAGCACCAGCTTGTCGTAGCCGATCGCCGCGCCGGAGGCGAGCGTCACCTGGCGGCGCCCGGCGTCGATCGCGGTGGCCTCGTCGCGCACCCAGCGCACGCCGTGGCGTGACGTGAGCGCGTCGTACGACAGCGTCAGTTCGTCGAGCGTGCGCGTGCCGCCCAGCACCAGGTTGGAGCCGGGGCAGGACACGAAGCGCGGCTGCGGCTCGATCATCACGACCTCGATGCGCTGTTGCGACAGCAGCCGCACGTAGCGCGCCGCGGTGGCGCCGCCGAAGCCGCCGCCGATCACCACCACCTGCGCACGCGCCGGCACGGCGGCCGGTGCCGCGCAACCGGCGACGAGYCCGAACGCGCCGGCCGTCGCCAGCAGGTCACGGCGCTTCATCGGGCCTGCGCGGCGAACCAGCCGGCCAGTTGCGAGAGTTGCGCCGGCGTGTAGCCCTTGGCGATCTGCGGCATCACGGTGCCGGGGCGGCTGCCATCGCGAAATCCGATGAGGCGTGCCAGCAGGTCGTCGCGCTCGCGCCCGCCCAGGCCGACGATCGCGCTGCCCGGTGCCCGGCGGCCGTCGGTGCCATGGCAGGCGGCACAGGTGGCGGCCAGCGAACGCAGCGCGAGCTCGTCGGCCGACAGCGCGGCCGAAGGGGCGGCCGCGGCGCTGCCGGCGACGGTCAACAGGGCCAGCGCGAACGCCAACCAGAGAGAGGGCTGCAAGGTCATGCGGGTGTCTCCTTGCACAGAATCCTACGGTTTTCGTCCCCTATGCGCAGCAGGGGCTTCGGCAGTGGTCGCTCTTGAGAGATGCTCCGTCGCCAACCCAGGAGAGACCGATGCCCCGACTTCACGTCAATGGAAGCGTCCGCGAGTTCGAAGCCGAGCCCGACACGCCGCTGCTGTGGGTGCTGCGCGAGCAGCTGGAGCTGACCGGCACCAAGTACGGCTGCGGCATCGCGCAGTGCGGGGCCTGCACGGTGCACCTCGACGGCGTGCCCACGCGCAGCTGCGTGCGGCCGGCCTCGACGGTGGGGCCGGAGGAGAAGATCGTGACGATCGAGGGCCTGTCGGCGAACGCCTCGCACCCGATCCAGAAGGCCTGGGCCGCGCTCGACGTGCCGCAGTGCGGCTACTGCCAGTCCGGGATGATCATGGCGGCCGCCGCGCTGCTGAAGGCCAAGCCGAGGCCGACCGATGCCGACATCGACGACGCGATGACCAACATCTGCCGCTGCGGCACCTACAACCGGGTGCGCGCGGCGATCAAGGCAGCAGCGCATGGCGGCGATCCGAAGCAGGCGGGCCTGAACATCGTGCACATCGACGGGGGCAAGGCATGAACGCGCCGGTGCTGTCGCGGCGCGGTTTCCTGGCTGGTTCGGCGGCGACCGGCCTGGTCGTCGCATTCCACATCCCGTTCGCCGACGAGGCTGCTGCGCAGGCCGCGACGCCCGCTGCCGCCACGCCGGAGATCAACGCCTGGGTCGTCGTGCAACCCGACGAGACGGTCGTGATCCGCATCGCCCGCTCGGAGATGGGCCAGGGCTCGCTGACCGGCCTCGCGCAGCTGGTGGCCGAGGAGCTCGACTGCGACTGGTCGCGCGTGAAGACCGAGTACCCGACGCCCGGCCAGAGCCTGGCGCGCAAGCGCGTCTGGGGCAACTTCTCGACCGGCGGCAGCCGCGGCATCCGCGAATCGCACGACTACGTGCGCAAGGGCGGTGCGATCGCCCGCACGATGCTCGTGCAGGCCGCCGCCGACGGCTGGCAGGTGCCGGCGGCGCAGTGCCAGGTCGACAAGGGCGTGATCACGCATGCGGCGAGCGGCCGCAAGACCACCTACGGCAAGGTCGCGCTGGCAGCCGCGCAGCTCACGCCGCCCACCGACGTGGCGCTGAAGGACCCGAAGGACTGGAAGCTCGCCGGCAAGCGCCTCGCGCGGCTGGACACGCGCGGCAAGCTCGACGGCTCGCAGGTCTACGGCTCCGACCTGAAGCTGCCCGGCATGCTGAACGCGGCGATCCGCGACTGCCCGGTGTTCGGCGGCAAGCTCGCGAGCTTCGATGCGGCGGCCATCGCGAACCGGCCCGGCGTGAAGAAGGTGCTGCGCGTCGGTGACAGCGCGGTGGCCGTCGTCGCCGACACCTGGTGGCGCGCGAAGTCCGCACTCGAGGCGCTGCCGGTGGTGTGGGACGAAGGCCCGAACGCGAAGATCGGCAGCGCCGAGATCGCCGCGACGCTGAAGGCCGGCCTCGATGCGCCGGAGGCGGCGGTCGGCAATTCGAACGGCGATGCGCGGGCCGCGCTGGCCTCGGCCGCGCGCGTCGTCGAGGCGGTCTACAGCTACCCGTTCCAGAACCACGCGACGATGGAGACGATGAACGCGACCGCGAAGTTCACGCCCGCGTCCGACGGCATGCCGGCGCGCTGCGAGGTCTGGACGCCGACGCAGAACGGCGAGGCGGCGCACGCGGCGGCGGTCGAGGCGTCCGGCCTGCCGGCCGCGCAGTGCGAGGTCTACAAGCTGCTGCTCGGCGGCGGCTTCGGCCGGCGCGGCGCGGTGCACGACTGGGTGCACCAGGCGGTCGCGATCGCGAAGGAAATGCCCGGCACGCCGGTCAAGCTGATCTGGTCGCGCGAGGAGGACATGACGCACGGCCGCTACCACCCGATCACGCAGTGCAAGCTGCGCGCCGGCTTCGATGCGGCCGGCAACCTGACGGCGCTGCACATGCGGATCTCCGGGCAGTCGATCCTGGCCGGCGTGTTCCCGCAGAACATCCGCGACGGCAAGGACCCGGTGGTGTTCCAGGGCCTGAACGCGCCCGGCCCCGAGGCGTCGATCGGCTACAGCGTGCCGAACCTGCTGATCGACCATGCGATGCGCAACCCGCACGTGCCGCCGGGTTTCTGGCGCGGCGTGAACCTGAACCAGAACACGATCTACCTCGAGTGCTTCATTGACGAGCTCGCGCTGGCGGCCAGGCAGGACCCGCTCGCGTTCCGCCGCAAGCTGATGAGCCAGCATCCGAAGCACCTGGCGGTGCTGAACGCGGCGGCCGAACGCGCCGGCTGGGGCAAGCCGGCGCCGAAGGGCGTGTTCCGCGGGATCGCGCAGACGATGGGCTTCGGCAGCTACGTTGCCGCGGTGGCCGAGGTGTCGGTCGACAAGGACGGCAAGCTGAAGGTGCACCGCATCGTCGCGGCCACCGACCCCGGGCACGCCGTCAACCCGCAGCAGATCGAGGCGCAGGTCGAGGGATCGTTCGTCTACGGGCTGTCGGCCGCGCTGTACGGCGGCTGCACCGTGAAGGACGGGCGAATCGAGCAGACCAACTTCGACACCTACCCGGTGCTGCATCTCGACGAGATGCCCAAGGTGGAGACGGTGGTGATGCCGTCGGGGGGCTTCTGGGGCGGGGTCGGCGAGCCGACGATCGCGGTCGCGGCGCCGGCGCTGCTGAACGCGATCTTCGCGGCCACCGGGCAGCGCATCCGCGAGCTGCCGTTGAAGAACCACTCGCTGAAGAAGGCCTGATGCGGGCGATGGCGATGGGCTCAGTGGCGGCAGTGATGGTGGCATGTGCATCGCCGGTGCCGCGCGATGCGCTGCCGCAGCCGCTGACGCCGGTGCCCGGCGACGCGGCGCGCGGGCGTGCGATCGTCGCGAGCCGGCAGGCGGGCCTGTGCCTGCTGTGCCACCCGGCGCCGATCCCCGAGGAGCGCTTCCAGGGCAACCTCGCCCCCGACCTGGCCGGTGCCGGCGCGCGCTGGTCGGCCGCGCAGCTGCGGTTGCGCGTCGTCGATGCGCGCCGGCTGAACCCGCAGACGATCATGCCGCCGTACCACGACATCGGCGGCCTGCAGCGTGTCGGCGCGGCATGGCAGGGGCGGCCGGTGCTCGATGCGCAGCAGGTCGAGGACGTCGTGGCCTGGCTGGTGACGCTGCAGTGAACACCGCACTGCAGCGCCGCGAACTGTTGCAGTTCGGCCTCGCCGCCGGCGGCCTGCTGCTGGTGCGGCCGGCGCGCGCGACCAGCTTCGAGATGCAGTCGGCGATTGCGGACTATGCGTCCGGCGCACCGGTGAAGCCGGGCAAGGTGAAGTTCGACATCCCGCCGCTGGTCGAGAACGGCAACGGCGTGCCGATCACCCTCAGCGTCGACAGCCCGATGACGGCGGCCGAGCACGTCACCGGCATCGCGGTGTTCAACGAGCGCAATCCGCAGCGCGACGTGGTGCGCTTCACGCTGGGGCCGCGCGCCGGCCGCGCAGTGGTGTCGACGCGGATCCGGCTCGCGACCTCGCAGCAGCTGGTGGCGGTGGCGCGGCTGAGCGACGGCACGTTCTGGTCGCAGGGCGTCGACGTGCTGGTCACGCTGGCCGCCTGCCTGGAGTGAACGCGCGATGGCCCGCACGCTGATCACCGCACCGGCCACCGCGAAGCGCGGCGAGGTGATCGAGCTGCGCACCCTGATCGCGCACCCGATGGAGACCGGTTTCCGGCCGGGCGCCGACGGCCTGCTGCTGCCGCGCAACCTGATCACGCGCTTCAGCTGCCGCTACAACGACGAGCTGGTGTTCAGCGCCGACCTGCATGCGGCGATGGCGGCCAACCCGTACATCGCGTTCTTCACCACCGCGACCGTGAGCGGCACGCTGAGCTTCCGCTGGGAGGGCGACCACGGCTTCTCCCAGACCGAGACGGTGGCGATCAGCGTGAGCTGAGCGATGCGGCGCGCGCTGGGGCTGGTCCTGCTGGTGGTGACGATGGCGTCCGCGCAGGAGATGCGCCGCTCGGGCTTCGACGACATGAGCCCGTCGACGCAGGCGATGCAGCGCGACGATGCGCAGAACCCGGCGATGCTGTGGGTCCAGGACGGCGCGGCGCTGTGGGCGCGTGCGCCGTCGCCATCGGCCTCGGCCTGCGCGGGCTGCCACGGCGACGCGCGCGCATCGATGCGTGGCGTGGCGGCGCGCTACCCGGCGTATGACGAGGCCCTCGCGCGGCCGATCGACCTGGCGATGCGCATCAACCGGTGCCGCGAGACGCGACAGGGCGCGTCGCGGCTCGCACCCGACAACCAGGAACTGCTCGGGCTCGAAAGCTACATCGCGCTGCAGTCGCGTGGGGTGCCGATCGAGCCGCCTGCCGATGCGCGGCTGCTGCCGTGGCGCGAGCGCGGCGAGGCGCTGTACCGCGAACGCATCGGCCAGCTGAACCTGTCGTGCGCGCAATGCCATGACGAGCGGGCAGGCCAGCGACTGGGCGGCGGCCTGATCCCGCAGGGCCATGCGAACGGCTACCCGCTGTACCGACTCGAATGGCAGGGCGTCGGGTCGCTGCTGCGGCGCATCCGCAACTGCATGACCGGCGTGCGTGCGCAGCCGCTGCCGGCGGAATCGCCGGAGTTCACCGCGCTCGCGCTCTACCTGGCGTGGCGCGACCGCGGGATGGCGATGGAGTCGCCCGCGGTGCGCCCCTGATCGCTCAGCGCGCCGTGTTGCGCAGTGACGCGACCAACGCGATCAGCGCCATCACGACCAGCAGCCCGCCGTAGCCGAGCGTCGTGGCGTGCAGGCCGAACAGGCCGGTGCCGAGGCCGGCGATGATGGCCGGCACGCTGAACGCCAGGTAGCTCAGTGCGAAGAAGCCTGCCATCAGCCCGGCGCGCTCGTGCGGCGCCGCCAGCGGCACCAGGCTGCGCACCGCGCCGTTGAAGCCGGCGCCGAAGCCGAGTCCGGCCACCAGCGTGCCGCCGAAGAACGCGAGGCCCGAGCCGGCATGCACGCCGATCAGCGTCGACGACAGGCCGATCACCAGCGCCAGCGCGCTGCCGGCCAGCACCGCGGGCGCTGGGCGCAGGCGCACCCAGCCGATCGCTGCGGCGCCCGCCAGCACCAGCGTCGCGATCAGCGCGCCGCCGGTCGTGGGTGCGGTGGTCCCGGTGACCAGCTTCGCGAGCGTCGGCCCGAGCGACAGATAGAAGCCGCCGAGCGCCCAGCTCGCGGTGTTGAGCGGCAGGATGCGCCACAGCGTGGCACGCGCAGCCGGCGGGATCGCGATGCGCGGACGCAGCGATTGCCAGACACCCGGCCGGCGTGTCACCGTGTCGGGCAGGAACAGCGCGGCCAGCGTCTGCAGCGCGAGGATCGCCAGCAGCACGTCGAACACCAGGTGCATCGGCGCCGGCGCGAACTGCACCAGCGCGCTCGCACCGAGTGCGCCGACGGCCATGCCGAACATCGGCGCGACGCTGTTGAACAGCGCACCGCGCGCCGGGCTCAGGTCGAGCAGCGTCGCGCTCAGCGCGCTGGTGGCGATGCCGGTCGCGAAGCCTTGCACGATGCGCGCCGCGAGCAGCCAGCCGGCCGAATCGGCAGACCAGAACAGCACGATCGACAGCAACTCGATCAGCAGCGACGCGAGGATCACGGTGCGCCGGCCGAGGTGGTCGGACAGCGCGCCGAACACCAGCAGCGCTGCGAGCAGTGCGAAGGCGTAGCTGGAGAAGATCACCGTCAGCGCCAGCGGGCTGAAGCCCCAGGCCTCGCGGTACAGCGCGTACAGCGGAGACGGCGCGCTGGAGGCGGCGAGAAAGCTGACGACCAGCGAGACCGTCAGCCACAGCGAGGCGGTGGTGCCGAGGCGCAGTCCGGGCGCGCGAAGGGCGGCGGGCGCGGTGGCGAGTGCGGGCGTGGTCATGTCGGCTCCTTCAGCTAACGCAAAATATTTGCGTTAGCGGATTCTGAACCCATTCCTGAGCTAAAGCAAATACTTTGCGTTAGCATGGTTTCATGACTGCAACCACCACCCCGCGGCCGGGCGGCCGCAGCGCCCGCGTCCAGGCGGCCGTCCACCGCGCCACGCGCGAGCTGATCGAGCTGCACGGGCGCGCCGAACTGACCGTGCCGATGATCGCGGCGCGTGCCGAGGTCACCCCGTCGACGATCTACCGCCGCTGGGGCGATCTCGGCGAGTTGCTGGCCGATGTGTCGGTCGAGCGGATGAAGCCCGATTCGGAACCGGCCGACACCGGCTCGGTCGCCGGCGACCTGGTCGCGTGGGCGCAGCAGTTCCATGAGGAGATGTCGTCGCCGATCGGGCTGGCGATGATGAAGGACGTGCTGTCGACCGAGGCCCATGGCGAAGGCACCGCGCCGTGCCAGTGCGCGCAGTTCACTGCGGCGCAGATCGCCCTCATCTTCGAGCGCGGCGTGGCGCGCGGCGAACCGGTGCCCGAGGTGCAGCGGGCGATGGACGTGGTGGTCGCGCCGATCATCTACCGTGCGCTGTGGGGGCCGGTGCCGGCCTCGTCGGCGCTGGTGGAACGCTGGGTCGCCGAGTGCCTGGACGGGGCCGGCGCGCGCTGAGCCCTGCCCGTGCGACTCAGCGGCCGGCGTCGGGCTCGCTGCGCCAGACCGGCAAGGCCTGCTCGAACGGGGTGGCGGCCGTACCGAACACGGCCGGGTCCTGGGCGCGCTTCAACCAGGCGCGCGTGTCGTGGTGGGCGCCGGGCAGCGGCTGGTCGGCGCGGAATGCCTCGAACCAGGCGTGCACCGCGCGGTAGCGCTCGGGGTGCTGCGCGCGCGTCCACGCGAGCCCGACCAGGTCGGCGAAACCTTCTTCCCAGCGCGTCGCGCGCATGTCGCGCTCCAGGTCGGCCAGCGGGGTCGTGCCGGCGTCGAGCGCGTCGGTGAAGCCGGCCACCGGCGGTGTGTGCCATGCGCCTTGCACGTAGCGCCAGCAGTGGCCGAGCTCGTGGGCGGTCATCGCCTCGACGACGGTGTCGCGCAGCTCGGCAGGGATCTTCTCCAGCGTGGATTCGGCCTCGGGGTTGCCGCGCATCGTCAGCACCAGCTTGCAGCGGCCGTCGACATAGCCCATCGCGATCGGCGGCTCGCCGCCCTGCGCCACCGGCTGGGCGACGATGTCCAGCGGCAGGCCCTGCGCCCGAGCGTAGGTGATCACCGGCCAGGCGGCCTGCATCCAGCGGGTCTCCAGCGGCGTCAGCGCCGCGGCACCGGCCTGCAACGGGATGTTGGTCACCAAGACGAAGCCCAGCGCCAGAACGACATCGACAACACGCTTCCACATGGCTTCCCATTGAACCGGGAACAGCCGCCATCGTGGGGTCGATCAAGGCCGGGAAAGCGCGCCAGTTTGCACGCCGCGGCGGAATTTGCTCAGTCGTCGGTGTCCGGGGAGGGCGTCACGCCGGCGCCCGGCGGGGGCGGCGCGGCGACACGGTAGCTCTCGCTGGCCCAGGCGCCGAAGTCGACGTTCTTGCAGCGCTCGCTGCAGAACGGCCGATAGGGGTTGTCGCTCGCGTAGAGGCTGTCGCCGGCGCAGGTCGGGCAGCGCACGATGCGGGGCTTGGCGGGGGCATTCATGCGCACAAGGTCAGTTCGAAGGTGGTGTCGATCGCCGCGGGCTTCAGCCGGCCCTCGGCATCCTGCTTCATCAGCCGCACCATCACCATCAGGCGGTGGCCGCTGATCTCGGGCACCAGCTGGCGGCTGCCGTTGTCGATGCGCACCCGCAGCAGCTGGTAGACGCGGCCGGCCGGCAGGCTCTGYTGGTACTGGCCGCCCTGCGTGACGACCTTGTGCGGCACGCCTGCATCGCGCAGCAGCCCGAGCAGCACGCTCAGGGCTTCAGCCAGCGGCGTCAGCGTCGCGATCCAGCCCGACAGGTCGGCGCGCCGGCTCGCGGCGTCATGCTGCTGCCACGCGTAGTAGGCCGGCAGGTCGAACTCGCAGGTGCCACCGGGAATGCTGATGCGGCTGCGGATGCTCATCAGCCACTCGTTGGCCGTCAGCACATGGCCGGCCTTGCCGGGCAGCTGGTTCAGTCCGTTGAACGCATGGTCGACGCGTGCCATCACCTCGAGCAGCGCCCCTTCGGAGATCGCCGGGTTGCCGCGGTAGCTCTGCAGCAGCGCCCGCTGGCGCTCGAGCTCCTTCAGCAGGTCGGACTTCAGGTCGGCGCGCGATGCGACGTCCATGATCTCGAACATCGTCGCCAGCGCGTAGTGGTGGTCCACGGCTTCATCGCGCGGCAGCAGGCGCCCGAGGCGGTCGAACAGGTGTTCGAGCCGGAGCATCGTGCGGATGCTCTCGTTGAACGGGTATTCGTACAGGACCAAAACGGCGGCTTTCCGGGCGATCAATGTGACAACGTGACGCCGGATTGTTCCACAGGGTGGCACTTCATCGCGATGTGATCCATCGTGATTCGATCCAGCTGGACCAGAGACTGCGGACTTCGGCTGCAAGTTCCGCCAGGCTCAGGTTCTCGTTGAAGATCACCGCATCGGCAGCGGCACGGCGCGCCTCGCGGCTGGCCTGCTGGTCGATCACGGCCTGCACCGTGGCCACGGCCCAGCCGGATCGGCGCGTGACGCGCGCGATTTGCGTCGCGGCAGGGCAGTCGACCACCAGCACGCGGTCGACCCGCGCCCGCCAGCGTCCGGATTCCACCAGCAGCGGCACGTCGAAGACCCGGGGGCGATCGCCTGCGGCGGCGGCCTGGCGATCGCACTCGATCCCGATCAGCGGATGCAGGATGGCTTCGAGCTGCGACTTCGCGGCGGGGTCGGCGAACACGACCTGGCGCATGCGGGCGCGGTCGAGGCCGCCGTCGGCGCCGATCGCCGCGGCACCGAACTGGTCGCGCAAGGCATCGATCGCCGCGCCGCCCGGTGCTGCCAGCGAACGGGCGATGGCATCGGTGTCGATCACCGCCGCGCCCTGGTCGGCGAGCATGCCCGCGACGGTGCTCTTGCCGCTGCCGATGCCGCCGGTCAGGCCGATGCGCAGCGCGGCCATGCGGTGGCTCCGGCGATCAGGCCCAGCCGAGCCAGCCGAGCACGCGCGCGTGGCCCGCGAGCAGCACGACGATGCCGCCGCCGGCGAGGAACGGGCCGAAGGGCACGTAGCGCCCCTCGCGCAGCGAACTCATCGCCTTCATGCCGATGCCGACCACCGCGCCGATCACCGAGGCACCCAGCACGATCGGCAACACCATCTGCCAGCCCAGCCAGGCGCCCAGCGCCGCGAGCAGCTTGAAGTCACCGAAGCCCATGCCCTCCTTGCCGGTGGTCAGCTTGAAGAGCCAGTAGACGGACCACAGCGACAGGTAGCCGGCGACCGCACCCCACAGCGCCTGCGGCAGCGGGATCGTCCAGCCGAGCGCGCTGGCCACCAGGCCGGCCCACAGCAGCGGCAGCGTCAGGTTGTCGGGCAGCAGCGTGGTGTCCCAATCGATGCCGGCCAGCGCGATCAGCACCGCCACCATGCCGCACCACAGCACGGCGACCGGCTGCGCGCCGAAGCGCCATCCGATGGCGGCGAACAGCACGCCGGTCAGGATCTCGACGAACGGGTAGCGCGCCGAGATGCGCGTCTTGCAGGCCGAACAGCGCCCGCGCAGCCACAACCAGCTCAGCACGGGAATGTTCTCGTACCAGGTGATCATGTGGCCGCACGACGGGCAGCGCGAGCGCGGCTTCGACAGCGTGATCGGCTCGGGGACGTCGATCTTGACGCCGAGCATCTCGGCGCTTTCGATCTTCCAGCCACGCTCCAGTGCCATCGGCAGGCGATGGATCACGACGTTCAGGAAGCTGCCGATGCACAGGCCGAAGACGGCCAGTGCAGCGGGGGTCAGGAAGATTTCAAGCAGGTCCTTGTCCATCTGGGCCGGTCACACCACCTGGCCGATCTTGAAGATGGGCAGGTACATCGACACGACGATGCCGCCGATCAGGACGCCCAGGATCACGATGATGAACGGTTCCATCAGGCTCGACAGGCCCTTCACGGCCTCGTCGACCTCGTCCTCGTAGAACTCGGCCGACTTGCCGAGCATGCCGTCGAGCGAGCCGGATTCTTCACCGATGGCGCACATCTGCAGCACCATCGTCGGGAAGATGCCGGTGGTCGACATCGAGGTCGTCAGGCTGGCGCCGGTCGACACGTCCTTCTGGATCTGTTCGGTGGCTTCCTTGAAGACGGCATTGCCGGAGGCGCCACCGACCGAGTCGAGCGCTTCGACGAGCGGCACGCCGGCGGCGAACATGGTCGACAGCGTGCGGGTCCAGCGGGCGACCGCCGACTTGTAGACCAGGTCACCGAACACCGGAACCTTCAGCAGCAGCCGGTCCATCGCTTTCTGCATCTTCTCGGAGCGCTTCCAGGACTCCAGGAAGAAGTAGGTGCCGCCGCCCAGGAAACCGAAGATCGCCCACCAGTAGCTGACGAAGAACTTCGACAGCGCGATCACCACCAGCGTGGGTGCGGGGAGGTCGGCGCCGAACGACTTGAACACTTCCTCGAAGGCCGGGATCACGAAGATCATGATGACCGCGATGACGACGAAGGCGACGACCAGCACGGCCACCGGGTACATCAGCGCCGACTTGATCTTGTTCTTGATGGCCATCGTCTTTTCTTGATAGATGGCCAGTCGATCAAGCAGTGCTTCCAGGATACCGCCGGCTTCACCGGCCTCCACCAGGTTGCAGTACAGCGCGTCGAAATACAAAGGGTGCTTGCGGAAAGCCGACGACAGGCTGGTACCCGTCTCGACGTCGGTGCGGATGTCGGTCAGCAGCTTGGTCAGGCGGGGATTGGCGCTGCCGCGCGCGACGATGTCGAAGGCCTGCAGCAGCGGCACGCCGGCGCGCATCATCGTCGCCAGCTGGCGCGTGAAGATCGCGATGTCCTTCTGCTTGATCGAGCGGCCGCCGCCCATGCGGCGCTTCTTGACCTTGTTGACCAGGATCCCCTGGCGGCGCAGGCTGGCGCTGACCACGGCTTCGCCGCCCGCGCGCATCTCGCCTCGAACGATCTTGCCGTTCTTGTCCTTGCCTTCCCACTCGAAGACGAATTCCCGGATGTTGCTTTTCGCCGCAGTTGCAGTTGCCATGGTGCCTGCGAGAACACTCAGGTCCTCGTCCCGTTGAATAGTTGTTCGACACGTGCCGCGAACGGCACGGATTGCATCAGTCGTTGGTAGCGGAGATGACCTCTTCCAGCGTCGTGAACCCGGCCCGGACCTTGACCAGGCCAGATTGCCGCAGGCTGCGGACGCCTTCCTTGGTGGCCTGGTCCGCGATGTCCATCGCCGTTCCTTCGGCCAGGATGATGCGCTGAATGTCTTCGCTGATGGGCATCACTTGGTAAATGCCGACACGACCTTTGTAGCCGTTGCTGCAGGCGGAACATCCGACGGCCCGGTACGGCTTCCAGGTGCCGTCGATGTCCTTTTCGGTGAAACCGGCCTTCAGCATCGCTTCACGCGGGTAGTCGGCGGGCGCCTTGCACACCTCGCACAGGCGTCGTGCAAGTCGCTGCGCGGTGATCAGCAACACGCTGGATGCGATGTTGAACGGCGCCACGCCCATGTTCAGCAGGCGGGTCAGGGTGGTCGGTGCGTCGTTCGTGTGCAGCGTCGACATCACCATGTGGCCCGTCTGCGCCGCCTTGATCGCGATGTCGGCAGTCTCCAGGTCGCGGATCTCGCCGACCATGATCACGTCCGGATCCTGGCGCAGGAACGACTTCAAAGCCGCCGAGAAGGTGAGCCCGGCCTTGTCGTTGACGTTGACCTGGTTGATGCCGGGGAGGTTGATTTCCGCGGGGTCCTCGACGGTCGAGATGTTGACGCCCGGCTGGTTCAGGATGTTCAGGCAGGTGTAGAGCGACACGGTCTTGCCGCTGCCGGTCGGGCCGGTCACGAGGACCATCCCATAGGGGCGGCTGATGCACTTCAGCAGGCGGTCCTTCTCGATCTTCTCGTAGCCGAGGGCCTCGATGCCGAGCTTGGCGCTGGACGGATCGAGAATCCGGATCACGATCTTCTCGCCGAACAGCGTGGGCAAGGTGCTGACCCGGAAGTCGATCGCCTTGTTGCCGAACTTCAGCTTCATCCGGCCGTCTTGCGGGACGCGCTTCTCGGAGATGTCGAGCCGCGAGATCACCTTGATGCGCGACGCGAGCTTTTCCTTGATCGCGATCGGCGGCTGCGTGATTTCACGCAACTCGCCGTCGACGCGGAAACGCACGCGGTAGTGGTATTCGTAGGGCTCGAAGTGCAGGTCGGAGGCGCGGGCGTTGATCGCGTCGATCAGCATCTTCTGCAGGAAGCGCACGACCGGGGCGTCCTCGACGTCGGTCGTGACCTCCTGGCTTTCCGGGGCAGCCGTGGTGTCTTCGTCGGTGACGTCGAACTCGAACTCGCCGCCGACGATGTTCTCGAGCGACTCGGTCGCGCTGGCGCCGCTGCTCTCGAGGATCTTCGCCAGCTTGTCGTGCTCGACGATGATCCATTCCGGCGACAGCTGCGTCGCGAACTTGATGCGTTCAGCGGCTTCCTGGTCGGTCGGGTCGGCGCCGCCGATGAACAGGCGATTGCCGCGCTTGCCCAGCACCAGCACCTGGTACTGAACGGTCAACTTGGCGTCGATGACGTTCTTCGGCAGCTTCTGGGGGTCGACCGCATTCAGGTCGAGCAACGGCAGCGCGAGTGCCGTGGCCAGGGTGTGTGCCAGATCGGAAGGAGAGACTGCACCGGCGGCGATGACAGATGCAACGAAGCTGGCTTTCTTGTCCTTCGAGGACTTGACCAGATCTTCAGCGGTCTTCGCATTCAGCTTGCCTGCATGCACCAGGACCCGGGCAACGCCGGAGAGTGCAGATTGGGGGGCTTCGGCAAGAGTGTCCACAGGCAGGTTTCGTGCAAAAAAACAAGTCGACGATCGAACGATGATCGCCGATTCAAGTGGCACTGTAAACCGAAGCCGGCCCGGGAGCGGTCAAGAAGTCACGCCAAGCAGCCTGATCGCGTGCAACAGATTGCGTCAGGGTGACTGCGACTGAGGGCCGGGCTGATGAACAACGACAGCGAGGACTGCCGGAAAACTGGTCGGGGTGAGAGGATTCGAACCTCCGGCCTCTACGTCCCGAACGTAGCGCTCTACCAGGCTAAGCTACACCCCGATCTTCGGTGCGAACCCGCGAGCATCGCGAGGCACCTGATGACAAACAAGCCGCAGTGTTCTGATTCGGGGGTCTCAGAACGACCTGTCTATCGATCGAAAACACAATTCTAGCAGAGCTTCGCGGTGTTTCGAGTCGGGCAGCGACAAGAGACTCGTGCGTGCCTTGTCAGCCTCGTCGCGCGCGGCTTGCCGCGTGGCGTCCAGCGCACCGGTGAGGCGGACGATTTCGACGATTTCCGCCAGGCGATCCACCTCGCCGTGCTCGATCGCATGGCGCACCACGGCGCGTTGCTCCGTGCTGCCGCGTTCCATCGCCAGCAGCAGCGGCAGCGTCGGCTTTCCTTCGCGCAGATCGTCGCCGACGTTCTTGCCCAGCTGCTCGGTCGCGCCCTCATAGTCGAGCAGATCGTCAACCAGCTGGAAGGCCGTCCCGAGCGCTCGACCGTAGCTCGCGCAGGCCTCTTCGAGGTGCGGCGGCGCATCTGACAGCACTGCACCGAGCCTCGCGCTGGCCTCGAACAGCTTGGCCGTCTTGAACCGGATGACCCTCAGGTAGTCGTCGACTGCGATGTCCGGGTCGTGCATGTTCATCAATTGCAGCACCTCGCCCTCGGCGATCACGTTCGTCGCGTCGGCCAGGACTTCGAGCACCCGCATGCGGTTGACCGACACCATCATCTGGAAGGCGCGCGAATAGAGGAAGTCGCCGACGAGCACGCTGGCAGCGTTGCCGAACAACGCATTGGCGGTTGTCCGGCCGCGGCGAAGCTCCGATTCATCGACGACATCGTCGTGCAGCAGCGTTGCCGTGTGGATGAACTCGACGATCGCGGCCAGCTCAAACCGCTCCGGCCCCCGAAAGCCCAGCGCGTTGGCAAACAGCAACACCAGCATCGGGCGAATGCGCTTCCCACCGGCGCTGATGATGTAGTTGGAAATCTGGTTGATCAGCGCGACGTCGGAGGACAGGCGTTGCCGGATCACCTGATCGACCTCGCTCATTTCCGGTGCCATGAGTTGCGCCATGTCGGGCGCGGGACTGGTGGGATGCGTGGTGGAGGTCTGCACGGAAGGCTCGGGTGGTTGCGCGAAATTATAGGAAGCAGGCGCGCGCGATCGATTCGTGCAGGATTGCCCGCTCGGTGAATGCCTCGTCGCTGGCGTCGGGCTTTCCCAGGCTTGGCTGCGCGTGATAGACTCGCGGGCTCTGCATTTCCTGCAGGGTTCGCCCATGGGTGCCGTCCATCGAGTAGATCGAGAGCCGAGGCCCTGGCGGAATTCATCGAAAGGGCTGATATGTACGCGGTCATAAAAACCGGTGGCAAACAATACAAGGTTGCTGCAGGCGAAAAGATCAAGATAGAACAGATTGCTGCGGATGTTGGCCAAGAGATCACGATCGACCAGGTGCTCGCTGTCGGAAACGGCGCGGATCTGAAAGTCGGGACTCCCTTGGTTGCGGGCGCAAGCGTGAAGGCCACCGTGGTGGCGCAGGGCAGGCACGACAAGGTGCGCATCTTCAAGATGCGTCGTCGCAAGCACTACCAGAAGCGGCAAGGTCACCGCCAGAACTTCACCGAGATCGAGATCAGCGCGGTCGCCGCCTGATCGGCTGTCCCAAGCTTCCAGGAGTTAAACCATGGCACAGAAAAAGGGCGGCGGTTCCACACGGAACGGCCGCGATTCCCAACCGAAGATGCTCGGCGTCAAGGCCTTTGGCGGCCAACAGATTCCGGCCGGTTCGATCATCGTCCGCCAGCGCGGCACGAAGTTCCATGCCGGTCAGAACGTCGGCATCGGCAAGGACCACACGCTGTTCGCACTGGTCGATGGTGAAGTCAGCTTCGCCATCAAGGGCCCGCGCAACCGCCAGACGGTCAGCGTCAAGACGGCAGCGTGAGCTGCGGCTGCCTCGCGCAGCCGGCGTTGATCCCGAGCCCCGGTCACCCGGGGCTTTTGTTTTTTCCGGTCGCCGGACGACCGGTGGCCTACCATGCAGCCTCTGGCGGCGCGGTGGCCTGTGGGCGAGATCATGAAATTCGTAGACGAAGCGACCATCGATGTGGCGGCAGGCAATGGCGGCAATGGCTGCATGAGCTTTCGCCGCGAGAAGTTCATTCCGTTCGGTGGACCGAACGGGGGTGATGGCGGGCGCGGCGGCAGCGTCTTCGCCGTCGGCGATCGCAACCTGAACACGCTGATCGATTTCCGCTACGCACGCCGGCACGAGGCCCGCAGCGGCGAGAACGGTCGCGGGTCCGACCAGTACGGCGCCGCTGCCGAAGACATCGTGCTGCGCATGCCGATGGGCACGATCATCAGCGACACCGAAAGCGGCCAGGTGCTGGCCGAGTTGCTGGTGCCGGACGAGAAGGTGTTGCTGGTCAAGGGCGGCGACGGCGGCTTCGGCAACCTGCACTTCAAGACCAGCACCAACCGCGCACCGCGCCAGAAGACGCCCGGCTGGCCCGGCGAGCAGAAGAAGCTGAAGCTCGAACTGCGCGTGCTGGCCGACGTCGGCCTGCTCGGCATGCCGAACGCCGGCAAGTCGACGCTGATCGCCGCGATCTCGAATGCCAAACCGAAGATCGCCGACTACCCGTTCACGACGCTGCACCCGAACCTGGGTGTGGTTCGCGTGGCGCCGGAGCAGAGCTTCGTCGTGGCCGACATCCCCGGCCTGATCGAGGGCGCGGCCGAAGGTGCCGGCCTCGGCCACTACTTCCTGCGCCACCTGCAGCGCACCCACCTGCTGCTGCACCTGGTCGACATGGCGCCGTTCGACGAGGCGGTCGACCCGGTCGCGCAGGCGAAGGCCATCGTCACCGAGCTGAAGAAATACGACCAGTCGCTGCATGACAAGGCGCGCTGGCTCGTCCTCAACAAGCTCGACATGGTGCCGCTCGAAGAGCGCGAGAAGCGCGTGAAGGATTTCGTCAAGCGCTTCAAGTGGAAGGGCCCGGTGTTCCAGATTTCCGCGTTGACGCGTGAAGGTTGCGAGCACCTGGTGCATGCGATCTACAAGCATGTGGCGGCCCTGAAGAACGTCGTGCCGGACGATCCCGATCCCCGCTTCGACGCGCCCGTGCAAGACCAGGGGTCCCCTGCTGCCGCCCACGAGTGACGACCATGAGTGACGCGCTGAAGAACGCCCGCCGCATCGTCGTCAAGGTCGGCTCCAGCCTCGTGACCAACGAAGGCCGGGGCGTCGATGCCGAAGCGGTCGGTAACTGGTGCCGGCAGATGGCGCACATCGCGGGCCAGGGGCGCGAGATCGTGATGGTCTCGAGCGGCGCGATCGCCGAGGGCATGAAGCGCCTCGGCTGGGCGACCCGGCCGAAGGCGGTGCACGAACTGCAGGCCGCGGCCGCGGTCGGGCAGATGGGGCTGGCGCAGATCTACGAGACCCAGCTGCGTGCCTACGGCATGGGCAGCGCGCAGGTGCTGCTCACGCACGCCGACCTGGCCGACCGGGAGCGCTACCTGAATGCGCGCTCGACCCTGCTGACCTTGCTGCGCATGCGCGTCGTGCCGGTCATCAACGAGAACGACACCGTCGTCAACGACGAGATCAAGTTCGGCGACAACGACACGCTGGGCGCGCTGGTGGCCAACCTCATCGAGGCGGACGCGCTGGTGATCCTCACCGACCAGAAGGGCCTGTACTCGGCCGATCCGCGCAAGGACGAATCAGCCACCTTCATCCACGAGGCGCAGGCCGGCACCCCGGAGCTGGAGCGCATGGCGGGCGGTGCCGGTTCGAGCCTCGGCCGCGGCGGCATGATCACCAAGATCCTGGCCGCCAAGCGGGCCGCGCGCAGCGGCGCCTCCACCGTCATCGCCTGGGGCCGCGAGCCCGACGTTCTGGTGCGCCTGACCCAGGGCGAGGCGATCGGCACCGCGCTCAATGCGCCGACGCAGAAGATGGCGGCCCGCAAGCAGTGGATGGCCGACCACCTGCAGCTGCGCGGCGCCGTCGTGATCGACGATGGTGCGGTCGCGAAGTTGCGTGACGAGGGCAAGAGCCTGTTGCCGATCGGGATGATCGAGGTGCACGGCGAGTTCGCGCGTGGCGACGTGATCGCGGTGCGCTCGGGCTCGGGCCTCGAGGTCGCGCGCGGCCTGGCGAACTATTCGAGCTCCGAGGCGCGCCTGATCGCGCGCAAGCCGTCGAGCGAGTTTGAGCGCTTGCTCGGCTTCACCGGCGAATCGGAGATGATCCACCGCGACAACCTGGTGCTCGGCTGAGGGAAGGGGCCCTCAGCCCTTCGGGTCGCCCGGTTCGTCGTCGAACGCCTGCGGCTCGGTGGCCGGCCTCGACTCCTCGAAGCCATCGTCCCGGTGGTGCGGGCGCATGCCCGAGCGAAGGTAGCGGTTGTGGTGGTTCCCGCGCGGCAGGAAGCGGGCGAGTTCGGTCAGCGCCATCTGGTAGACATCGCGCTTGAACTCGATCACCACTTCGAGCGGCACCCAGTACTCGTTCCAGCGCCAGGCATCGAACTCGGGGTGATCGGTCGCGCGCAGGTTCATGTCGGTGTCGCGCCCGGTCAGCTGCAGCAGGAACCAGATCTGCTTCTGGCCGCGGTAGTGGCCGCGCGCGTCGCGGCGGATGAAATGGTCGGGCACTTCATAGCGCAGCCAGTCGCGCGTGCGCGCGATGATCCGAACATGATCCTGCGTCAGCCCCACCTCCTCGTGAAGCTCGCGGAACATCGCCTGCTCAGGCGTTTCACCGTATTTGATGCCCCCTTGCGGGAACTGCCAGGAGTGGGTCCGGATCCGTTTGCCCCAGAAAACCTGGTTCTTCGTATTGAGCAGGATGATGCCGACGTTGGGTCTGAACCCTTCTCGGTCGAGCATAATCAACCTCAAATTCCTTAGTTGAATTCATTATTGCACCGGCATGACGGGAATCAACCCCGTGGCTTTCCCTCAAGCCTTGCTGGATGCTGTTTTCTTCAGCGTTCTTTTTCGGCGTTCTCCCCCGCATCCCCATGAAAGCCTCCCAGTTCTTCGTCTCGACCCTCAAGGAAGCTCCTGCCGACGCGGAAGTCATGAGCCACAAGCTGATGCTGCGCGCGGGGTTCATCAAGCGACTCGGTGCAGGCATCTACACCTACATGCCGATGGGGCTGCGGGTGATCCGCAAGGTGGAGGGCATCATCCGCGAGGAGATGAACCGCGCCGGCGCCGTCGAGCTGCTGATGCCGGTCGTGCAACCGGCCGAGCTGTGGCAGGAAACAGGGCGCTTCCAGAAGATGGGGCCGGAGCTGCTGCGCGTGAAGGACCGGCACGACCGCGACTTCATCATCCAGCCGACCTCCGAGGAGGTCATCACCGACATCGCGCGCCAGGAGCTGCGCAGCTACCGCGCGCTGCCGAAGAATTTCTATCACATCCAGACCAAGTTCCGCGACGAGCGCCGCCCGCGCTTCGGCGTGATGCGCGGCCGCGAGTTCACGATGAAGGACGCCTACTCCTTCGACCGCGATCTCGATTCGGCGCGCAAGAGCTACCAGGCGATGTTCGACGCCTACGTGCGCATCTTCGAGCGGCTGGGCCTGCAGTTCCGCGCCGTGGCTGCCGACACCGGCGCGATCGGCGGCGAGGTCTCGCAGGAGTTCCAGGTCATCGCCGACACCGGCGAAGACGCGCTGGTCTACTGCCCGACCTCCGATTTCGCCGCCAACATCGAGCTTGCCGAGGCCCTGCCCGCGGTGGCGCAGCGCGGCGCCGCCACCGCCGCGCTGAAGCGCACGCCGRCGCCCAAGGCCAGCACCTGCGCCGATGTCGCGGCGCTGCTGGGCGTGCCGCTGCAGACCACGGTGAAATCGCTGGTCCTCGCGACCGACGAGAAGGACGACGCCGGCGACCTGAAGCAGACGACGCTCTGGTTGCTGCTGGTGCGCGGCGATCATTCGCTGAATGAAGTCAAGGCCGGCAAGCTGCCCGGCTTCAAGGAAGGCTACCGCTTCGCCACCGTGTCGGAGATCGAGGACCATTTCGGCTGCAAGCCCGGCTACCTCGGTCCGATCGGCCTGCGCAAGCCGGTGAAGATCGTCGCCGACCGCACCGTCGCCAACATGAGCGACTTCATCTGCGGTGCCAACGAGCCCGACATGCACATCACCGGCGTCAACTGGGGGCGCGACCTGCCCGAGCCCGACCTGGTGGCCGACATCCGCAACGTGGTCGAGGGCGACGCGTCGCCCGACGGCAAGGGCGTGCTGGCGATCCAGCGCGGCATCGAGGTCGGCCATGTGTTCCTGCTCGGCACGAACTACACGAAGGCGATGAACGCCACCTACCTCGACGAATCGGGCAAGCCGCAGCTGATGATGATGGGCTGCTACGGCATCGGCGTCACCCGCATCCTGGGCGCGGCGATCGAGCAGCGCCACGATGAACGCGGCATGCTGTGGCCGACCGCGATCGCACCGTTCAGCGTCGTGATCTGCCCGATCGGCTACGACCGCTCGGCCGAGGTGCAGGCCGCCGCCGACAAGCTGCACGACGAACTCGAGGCCCTCGGCATCGACGTGATGCTCGACAACCGCGGCGAGCGCCCGGGCGCGATGTTCGCCGATTGGGAGCTGATCGGCGTGCCGCACCGCGTGGTGCTGTCCGACCGCGGCCTGAAGGAAGGCAAGGTCGAGTACCAGGGGCGCGCCGATGCGCAGGCGACGGCGGTCGCGGCCACCGAGGTGCTCGAGTTCGTGAAGGCGAAGCTGGCGTCATGACGCGCGAGTGGCCCGCGGCGGCGTCCTCCGCTGCGGGAGCCGTGCGGCGGCRGTGGTTGCTGGCCGCCGCGGCCGCTCCGTGGCTGGCCGCGCTGCCGGTGCACGAGGCGTTGGCCGGCGCGCAGGTCGAGGAGCCGCTCGCCGATGCGGTGCGCGGTGCGTTGGCCGCGGCGATCGCGAACAGCGCGCCGCCCAAGCCCGTCTTCGTCACCACCGAGGCCCGCCTGACCTACCTGCGCTGGCTCGGCGAGATGAGCAGCCGCCTGAAGAAGCGCAAGGCCGAGCACGTCACGCGCATCGAGTTCCTCGACACGCTG
This sequence comes from Rhizobacter sp. P2_H3, assembly GCF_056403355.1. Lineage (NCBI taxonomy): Bacteria > Pseudomonadati > Pseudomonadota > Betaproteobacteria > Burkholderiales > Sphaerotilaceae > Rhizobacter > Rhizobacter sp. P2_H3. The sequence continues at coordinate 23,222 of NZ_JBFUFQ010000017.1, forward strand.
TGGTACGAGAGCACGCGCGCCGGGCTCGAGCCCGCGCTGATGCTGGGCCTGGTGCAGGTGGAGAGCGGCTTTCGCAAGTACGCGATCAGCAGCGTCGGTGCGCGCGRCTACATGCAGGTGATGCCGTTCTGGGCGCGGCTGATCGGCGATGGCGACGTGAGCCGGCTGTTCCACATGCAGACCAACCTGCGCTTCGGCTGCGTGATCATGCGGCACTACCTTGATGTGGAACGTGGCGACCTGTACATGGCGCTCGGCCGCTACAACGGCAGCCGCGGCAAGCCGGAGTATCCGAACCTGGTGTTCGGCGCCAAGAAATACTGGGACTACAAACCTGGCTAGAGGCCGGTCCACGGCGTGGGTGTCGCGGCCGCCACGCCCAGCATCGACAGCACCCGCTCCACCGTTTCGTTCACCAGTTCGTCGATCGTGGTCGGGCGGTGATAGAACGCCGGCAGCGGCGGGAAGATCACGCCGCCCATTTCGGTCACTGCGGTCATGTTGCGCAGGTGCGCCAGGTTGAACGGCGTCTCGCGCACCATCAGCACGAGGCGGCGGCGCTCCTTCAGCGTCACGTCGGCGGCGCGCGCCAGCAGGCTGTCGGAGAACCCGTGCGCCACCGCGGCCAGCGTCTTCATCGAGCACGGCGCGATCACCATCGCCGAACTCGCGAACGAACCGCTCGCGATCGCGGCGCCGACATCGGCCGGGTTGTATGCGGTGTGGGCCAGCGCTTCGAGTTCACGCCGGTCGAGGCCGAGTTCGTGATGAACGTTCAGCACACCGGCCGGGCTGGCCACCAGGTGGGTCTCGCAGCCGAGCACCTTCAGCCGCTCCAGCAGCCGCACGGCATAGACTGCGCCGCTGGCGCCGGTGACGCCGACGACGATGCGCTGCGGCACCGGGATCAGACCTTGGCGCCCAGCACCTGCTGCAGCTCGCCCGCCTGGTACATCTCCATCATGATGTCCGAGCCGCCGACGAACTCGCCGTTCACGTACAGCTGCGGGATGGTCGGCCAGTTCGCGTAGTCCTTGATGCCCTGGCGCACGCCTTCGTCCTCGAGGACGTTGACGGTCTTCAGGTCGGTCACGCCGCAGGCCTTCAGCACCTGCACCGCGCGGCCGGAAAAACCGCACATCGGGAATTGCGCCGTCCCCTTCATGAACAGGACCACGCGGTTCTGCTTGACGAGGTCATCGATGCGTTGCTGTACGTCGCTCATGGTCTGGCGCCGGCGGGTCCGGCAGAGTTCAGGGTGGAAGGGACGACGTTATACGGCAAACCGCGGGCCGTTCGTGCCGGCACCCGGCATGCCCCCGGGCGAAATGCGCCTTCAGAACGAGTACGACACGCCGAGCTGCAAGACCGGCTGCAGCCGCAGCTCGCGAACCTGGTCGTCCAGGCTCTGGCCGAGGTTGCGCCCGAAGCGGCCGGCCAGCACACCGACGTCGGCGGAGAAGCCCCATCCCCCCTTGACCGACAGCCCGGTGTAGCCGATGCCGACATAGGGCGAGGTGGCGCTGTCGGTGCTGCCGTCCGGCGTGGGATTGATGCGGCGGTCGATGCTGAACTGGCTGCCGCTGCCAGGGCCGCTCCACGGCGAGGAGCGCGGGCCGAACAGCACGCCGCTGGTGGCGCGCAACCCGCCGGCGGCGCCCTGGTTGAACGAAGGGGTCAGGTAGTAATCAGCCATCAGGCTCAGGCTGCTGAGCTTCAGGGGGGTGGTGTCGAAGCCCGGCGCGTCGATGCGCAGGCCGGGACTGGCGGTGCCGAGGCTGATGCGGCCCTGCAGGTTGCTCCACCCGAGGCCATTGCCGGCACCACCACCGCCGGCGTCGAGGGCCATCGCAGCTTGCGCGCTGACGAGCGCCAGGGCGCCCATGCCGATCCACTTCCACCTCGGGTTCCACATGGCGACTCTCCTTGCGACGGGTGTGACGGGAGACGAACCTGCGGGCCGCTGAAGGCCTCGGGACCATGCTACGCCGGCCGCACCCGCTTGTGGGTGGCGTCCCCGCGACTGAGTGGAAACAGTCGTGAGTGTGTGCGGTTCTGCCGGTGGCGGGCTCAGTGCGTGGCCTGCCGCCAACGGCCGCCGGTGCAGCGGTCGTTGCCGCCCAGGTCGCGCCGGGTGCTCACGTCCTGCAGCCCGGCCGCGGCCAGCAGGGCCCGCACGGCGCCTGCTTGGTCGTGCCCGTGCTCCAGCAACAGCCAGCATCCATCGCGCAAGTGGGCACTGGCACCAACGACGATCTCGCGCAGCGAATCCAGGCCGTCGCCGCCCGGCGTCAACGCGAGCCGGGGTTCGTGGCGCAGGGCGTCGAGGTGATGGTCGTCGCCCGCGATGTAGGGCGGGTTGCCGACAATCAGCTCGAAACGGCGGCCCGCAACCGGCCCCCACCAGTGGCCGGGCAGCAACGCGATCGACAGGCCCAGGGCTTGCGCATTGGATTCCGCGACCGCCAGCGCGTCGGCGCTCATGTCGACGGCGGTGAGCTCGGCGCGCGGGCAGCGGTGCTTGATCGCGAGCGCGATGGCGCCGGAGCCGGTGCCCAGGTCGAGCACCTGCGGCCGGCCGGCGGCCGCGAGCTCGGTGCCGAGCAGTTCCAGGGCCCAGTCGACCAGCGTCTCGGTGTCCGGCCGCGGCACCAGCACCGCCGGCGAGACCTGCAGCGTCAGGCCGTGGAACTCCTGGCGGCCCAGCAGGTAGGCCACCGGCTCGCCGGCGCTGCGGCGCGCGACCAGCGTGTCGAATTGCGCGGCCTGGTCCGGCGCCAGCGCGTCGTCGCCATGGGCCATCAGCCAGCTGCGGTCGCGGCCGAGCACCGCGGCGAGCAGCAGCTGCGCGTCCAGCCGGTCCAGCCCCGCGGCACGTGCGCCTGCCAGCGCAGCGTCGACGGTGGCCTGGCTCACGCGCCGCGTCCTTCCAGCTCGGCCAGCTGCTCGGCGGCGCTGGCCGCCTGCAGCGCAGCCACCACGTCGTCGAGTTCGCCTTCCATCACAGACTGCAGCTTGTAGAGCGTCAGGTTGATGCGGTGGTCGGTCAGCCGGCCCTGCGGGAAGTTGTAGGTGCGGATGCGGTCGCTGCGGTCGCCGCTGCCGATCAGGCCCTTGCGCGTGGCCGCCTCCTTGGCGGCGCGCTCGCTGCGGTCCTTCTCGCGCAGCCGCGCGGCCAGCACGGCCAGCGCCTTCGCCTTGTTGCGGTGCTGCGAGCGGTCGTCCTGGCATTCGGCGACCAGCCCGGTCGGCAGGTGGGTGATGCGGATCGCGCTGTCGGTCTTGTTGACGTGCTGGCCGCCGGCGCCGCTCGCGCGGAAGGTGTCGATGCGCAGGTCGGCCGGGTTCAGCTGGATCTCCTCGGCCTCGTCGGGCTCCGGCATCGCTGCGACGGTGCAGGCGCTGGTGTGGATGCGCCCCTGCGTCTCGGTCTGCGGCACGCGCTGCACGCGGTGCCCGCCCGATTCGAACTTCAGCCGCGCGTACACGTCGTCGCCGTCGACGCGCAGCACCACTTCCTTGTAGCCGCCGAGATCGGACATGCTCTCGGACATCAGCTCGGTGCGCCAGCCGCGGCGCTCCGCATAGCGGGTGTACATGCGCAGCAGGTCGGCGGCGAACAGCGCCGATTCGTCACCGCCGGTGCCGGCGCGGATCTCGAGGAAGGCATTGCGGCCGTCGTCCGGATCGCGCGGCAGCAGCGCGGTCTGCAGCTCGCCCTGCAGGCGTTCGAGGTCGGCCTCGGCGGCGGCGATCTCCTCGCGCGCCATCTCGGCGAGGTCTGCGTCAGCCAGCATGTCGCGCGCGGCCAGCAGGTCGCGCTCGCGCTGCTGGTAGCGGCGAAAGCGCTGCACCACGCCGTCGACCTCGGCGTGCTCGCGGGTCAGGCTGCGGAAGCGGTTCATGTCGCTGACCACCGACGGGTCGGCGAGCGATGCATCGAGTTCGCTCAGCCGCAACGCGAGGCGTTCGAACTGCTGGCGGAGGGTGTCTTTCATCGGGGCTCCGGAAAGGGTTCGCGGAGCCGGCGCGCGGCCGAAGCCGCAACAGGGTGCGCCCGCCCCGCCGTCATGCGGCGGACGGGGCGTCGCTAGTGGTTGTCGCCCGGCTTGCGCGGCGCGCCGCGCAGGAAGAGGCGCGACACCGTCTGCGCGAGCGCGGCACGCTGCTCGCTGTCGGCGGCATGCAACTCGGCGAGCGTGCCGTGCAGCATCTTCTGGGTCAGGCCGCGGGTCAGCGCCTCCAGCACCGCATCGAGGTCCTCCCCCTTCGCGAGCATCTTGCGGGCGCGGGCGATCTCGGCGGCGCGCCAGTCGTCGGCCTGCGCATTCAGCGCCTGGATCAGCGGCACGGTGCCGCGCTGGTCGAGCCAGTGCACGAAGCTCTGCACGCCGCTCTCGATGATGACCTCGGCCTGCTGGACCGCGGCCTGGCGCTTCTCGCCGGCGGTCTGCACCAGCGCCGACAGGTCGTCGACGGTGTAGAGGTAGACGTCGTTCAGCCGCGAGACCTCGGGTTCGATGTCGCGCGGCACGGCCAGGTCGACCATGAACATCGGGCGGTGCTTGCGCGCCTTCAGTGCACGCTCGACGGCGCCCAGCCCGATGATCGGCAGCGAACTGGCGGTGCACGAGATGACGGCGTCGAACTCGCCGAGCCGGGCCGGCAGGTCGGACAGGCGGATCGCCTCGGCGCCGAAGCGGCTGGCCAGCTTCTCGCCGCGATCGAGCGTGCGGTTGGCCACCGCCATCGCGCGCGGCGCGCGGGCCGCGAAGTGCGTGGCGACCAGCTCGATCATCTCGCCGGCGCCGACGAACAGCACCTTGGTGTCGCGCAGGTCCTCGAACAGCTGCGAGGCCAGGCGCACCGCGGCAGCGGCCATGCTGATCGAGTGCGAGCCGATTTCGGTGGAGGTGCGCACGTCTTTCGCGACCGCGAACGAGCGCTGGAACATCTGGTGCAGCGTGGTGCCCAGCGTGCCGGCGGTGCTGGCCTCGCGCACCGCCTGCTTCATCTGGCCGAGGATCTGCGGCTCGCCCAGCACCATCGAATCGAGGCCGCTCGCGACGCGGAAGGCATGGCGCGCCGCGGCGCCGCCCTCCAGCACGTAGGCATGGTCCATGAAGTGGTTGCTCGCCACGCCACCCACGCCCGCCAGCCAGTCGATCGCCGGGCGCACCAGCGCCGGCTCGGCCGCGCAGTACAGCTCGGTGCGGTTGCAGGTGGACAGGATCGCCGCCTCGGGGCTGCCGCTCGGGCGCGCAACCCGCTCGCGGAAACCCTGCAGCGTCGGCGCCAGCTGCTCGAGCGTGAACGCAAAACGGCCCCGCAAATCCAGCGGAGCCGTCGTGTGGTTCAGACCGAGGGCGAAGACACTCATGGGCAGATTATAAAATTTGCAACGCCGTCGGGCGTTTGCCGATTCTCAAGACCGTCATAGGCGCTGACGATTCGTCACAATAACGCGGTTTGTCGGCAACTTCCGGGCCAGCTTTTGCGAGAACCAGTCGATGGGACCTTTGGACGCACTGTGGCACCTGCTGAACTTCCTCGGACCCGCTTTCGGCGTCACCGCGCTGGCGTCGGCACTGACCAAGCTGCTGTGGCGGCGTGAACTGGCGAACGTCCGCTGGGCGCGGCTGTGGCTGTGGTCGGCGGGCGTGGCCAGCGTGGTGACCATCGTCGGCCTGGCCTGGCTGGGCCGGGACGGCAAGATGGCCACCTATGGCGCGATGGTCGTCGGCTGCGCGCTCACCCTCTGGTGGGCCGGTTTCGGACCCGGCCGGCGCTAGACGACCGCCACTTCGTCCCGCGTCACCACCTCGCCCCGCAGCGAATGCGGGTAGGCCAGCGTGATGTTCACGTCGATCATCTGCCCGACCAGCCGTGCCGGGCCGGCGAAGTTGACGATGCGGTTGCACTCGGTGCGGCCCATCAGCTCGTCCGCATCCTTGCGCGACGGGCCTTCGACCAGGATGCGCTGCACCGTGCCGACGCGCGACTGCCCGATGCGCCGCTGGTTGTCCTCGATCACCGCCTGCAGGTGCTGCAGCCTGGCGAGCTTGGTCTCATGCGGCGTGTCGTCGGCGAGCGCCGCGGCCGGCGTGCCGGGGCGCGGGCTGTAGATGAAGCTGAAGCTCGAATCGAAGCCGACGTCGTCGATCAGCTTCATCATCCTCGTGAAGTCGTCCTCGGTCTCGCCGGGGAAGCCGACGATGAAGTCGCTCGACAGGCTGATGTCCGGCCGCACCGCGCGCAGCTTGCGGATCGTGCTCTTGTACTCGAGCACCGTGTAGCCGCGCTTCATCGCCATCAGGATGCGGTCGCTGCCGTGCTGCACCGGCAGGTGCAGGTGGTTCACGAGCTGCGGCACGCGGCCGTACACCTCGACCAGCCGGTTCGTGAACTCGTTCGGGTGGCTGGTGGTGTAGCGGATGCGCTGGATGCCGGGGATCGCGGCGACGTACTCGATCAGCAGTGCGAAATCGGCGATCTCGCTGGTATCGCCCATCGCGCCGCGGTAGGCGTTGACGTTCTGGCCCAGCAGCGTCACTTCCTTCACGCCCTGGTCGGCCAGGCCCGCCACCTCGACCAGCACGTCGTCGAACGGCCGCGAGACCTCTTCGCCGCGGGTGTACGGCACCACGCAGTAGCTGCAGTATTTCGAGCAGCCTTCCATGATCGAGACGAAGGCCGTCGCGCCCTCGACGCGCGCCGGCGGCAGGTGGTCGAACTTCTCGATCTCGGGGAAGCTGATGTCGACCTGCGGGCGCTGCTGCCGCTGGCGCTGCTTCAGCAGCTCAGGCAGGCGGTGCAGCGTCTGCGGGCCGAACACCACGTCGACGTACGGCGCGCGTTCGATGATGGCCGCGCCTTCCTGGCTCGCGACGCAGCCGCCGACGCCGATCATCACGCCCTTGGCCTTCAGGTGCTTGACCCGGCCGAGGTCGCTGAACACCTTCTCCTGCGCCTTCTCGCGCACCGAGCAGGTGTTGAACAGGATCAGGTCGGCCTGCTCCGGGTCCTGCGTGGGTTCATAGCCTTCGGCCGCGTGCATGACGTCGGACATCTTGTCCGAGTCGTACTCGTTCATCTGGCAGCCGAAGGTCTTGATGTAGACCTTCTTGGTGCGTTCTTCCATCACGACCTCGTCACGGCTTGGTCCAGACCTGCGCGGCCTGGTCGAAGCTCCAGGTCTGCGTCTGCTCGACCGTGGTCGGCCACGGCACGACCTTGATCTCGTCGTCGCGCAGGATCCACACGTCCTTGATCAGCCCGGTGAACTCGGTGGTGTAGTGCACGACCAGCTTGCTGCCGACCAGCGGGCCGGTCAGCACCAGCAGGTTGTTCTGGCCGCGGATGCGCACCCCCGGGGCGAGCTGTGCCGGCTTGCCGTTCAGCGTGACCTGCGGCGGGTTGTCGAAGGCGATCACGCCGCGCAACGCGTTCTGCGGGAACGGGCGTTGCGCCTGGGCGGCGGCGGGCAGGGTGGCGCAGGCGAAGGCGAGGGCTGYGGTTGCAGCGATCACACAGCGGTACATGGTGTTGATCCAGTGGCTGTCGGTCAGACGGAACGGGGATTCTAGGCCCCACACTCGGGGTCATGATCGAACCGCTGCTGCTGACCTCCGCCCGCGTCTCCACTTTCGACGGCACCCTCCCGCTGACCGGTGCGAGCGGCTTCTTCTTCGAGCGCGACGGGCGGCTCTTCCTCGTCACCAGCCGCCACGTGCTGATCGATGGGCCAAGCAAGCACTACCCGAGCCGCATCGAGATCGAGCTGCACACCGACGCCGTCAACCTGACCCGCTCGATCGGGCTGTCGATGCTGCTGTACCGCGACGGCAAGAGCGTGTGGCGCCAGGGGCGCGATGCCGGCGGCGAGATCGACGTCGCGGTGCTCGAGATCGAGCGCGCGGCGCTGCCGGTGGGCGTGGCGATGGTGCCGTTCACGCCCGACCACCTGCAGCATTCGCTCGACGAGGTGGAGGTCGGCAGCTCGCTGCTGGTGGTCGGCTTCCCGCTCGGTTTCCACGACGTGGTGCACCACCTGCCGGTGGTGCGGCAGGCGGCGATCGCGTCCTCGTTCGGCGTGCGCTTCCAGGGCCAGGGCTATTTCCTGACCGATGCGCGCACGCACCGCGGCACCAGCGGCGCACCGGTCGTGATGCGCCATCCGCACGGCGGCGCGCTGCCGTGGAAGCTGCTCGGGATCCACTCGTCGCGCATGGACATGGGCGGGCGCGACCTCGAACACGATGAATCGCTGGGCCTGAACTGCGCCTGGTACGCCGACATCCTGATGACGCTGACCGACGACGAGGCGGCCATCGCCCCGTGACGCTCGCGGCCGTGGCGAGCCCGCGGCGGGCAAATCTCCTTGAAATCGTCACAGGTATGTCGGATCGCGGTGGTACTGTCGGAGTGTTCGCCGTTCAAAGTCGTTCCCGAAAGGCCTCATGAGCATGACCCGTTCCGCGCCTCGCCGACCCTCGACCGATGCGCCCGCCGTCTTCAAGGCGCCCCCCGCGACCCCCGCGGCTCTCAAACGACAGGCGCTGCGCAATGCCTTGCTCGGCACGGTGGAGCTGCTGCAGCACCGGCAGGCGGAACAGATCAATGCGAAGCTGATCGACGAGTACGTGGCACTCGACTGGTTCGAGTGGCGTGGCGGCTCGCTGCAGATCACGCTGACGGGCGAGAACATCTGCAAGCAGATCCGCAGCGGCCTCGTCTGAAGGCGTGATGCCCGGTGCGTTCGCATAGCCCAGCAGGGCTTTGCCGGCGGGCCGTTTCCGGCCAGGGCGTACCATGCGCCCGGTAGGCATGCATAAGACCGTCTTTCAGCAAGTCCTCATCCCTCGTTCCCGGGCCTGTTCCGGGGATGCCGGTTGACAGTCCCATCGTTGATTTTCTTGGCGTCTCTGCACTGCGCAGCATGTGCTGCGCATGACTCGAAAGGAATCGACATGACGACTCAAACGCAAACCGGCACCGTGAAGTGGTTCGACGAAGGCAAGGGCTTCGGCTTCATCACGCCGGACGGCGGCGGCAAGGACCTGTTCGCCCACTTCAGCCAGATCCAGGGCGGCGGCTTCAAGAGCCTGGCTGAAAGCCAGCGCGTTCAATTCGAGGTGACGCAGGGCCAGAAGGGCCCGCAAGCCTCGAACATCGTCCCGGCCTGACCGGAACGCAGGGGCCCGGCACGCGCTGGGTCTCTCAAGAAAACCGCGGCCTTGGTCGCGGTTTTTTCATTGGAGGGCGCGACATGAAGAACCTGCAGGAAGCTACCGAGCGCATCTGCGACCTGAAGGGCTCGCTGGTCGCGATGGACGCGCTGATGGCGGCGCTGATCCGCGTGCTGCCCGCCGAGCAGCGTGCAGAACTGCGCACGAGCTTCGAGGACAACGCCGAGGTTGCGCGAACCGTGATGCTGCATGCGTCGATCTCGGAACTCTCGATCGCCGCCTTCGAGCGCGACGTGGAGCGCACCACCGCGCTGATCGGGCCCTAGGCGCTTGCCCGTGCCCGCTCAGGCCTTCAGGTCGTGCTCGCGCAGCATCACCGGCTCCAGCGAGCCGGCGGCGAAGCGGCGGCGCACCGCGGCATCGATGTCGGCACGGTGGGCGGTGTAGGTGGCCACCGCGTCGGCACCGTCGAGGGATGCCCGGTAGCGGTAGTGCAGCGCCCGCATGCTGATGCTCGCCCCGATCGACGCGCCGTCGTCGAGCAGCACCCAGAAGCGCACGTCGCCCGAGGCGTCGTGGAGAAAAGGCGGGGGAGTCATGGCAGCGCACCCCGGGCGGGCGGGGCATGGCAAAGGAGCCTGATCGTATACCCCTCGCGTATACCCCTCGGCTTGGTTGACACGCCGTGGCAGTCTTGAACCAGGACGGTCGGCGATGTGACGGATTTCGTGCCAGGTGACGTGCCGCGTCGGCGGCCCTGCCCGGCGCAGCGCGGGCGGCCCCGCTGGTCCGCAACTTGCCATTGGATGCCTGTCGCCGCCCCGTGCGGCCTTCCGAAAGGCATCCGATGTCAGCACCCGAGTCGTCGACCGCAGAAGTGGCCAAGCTGCTGCACCGCCTGTGGATGCGCGTGAGCCGCGGCGACAGCGAGTTCGGCGACGACATGCAGGACACGGTGGTCGACCCCGACCGCGGCCTGGCCTTCGCCGACACCGAGGTCGAGGACCGCTTCCGCTTCGGTCCGAGCTACGGCCTGAACTGACCCGGCGCGTTCAGGACCAGCCCGCGTCGACGACGAAGCTCTGCGCGGTGCACATCTTCGAATCGTCGGCGGCGAGGAACAGCGCCATCGTCGCGATGTCTTCCGACTGAAGCCGCCCCGGCAGGCACTGGTTCGCGTCGAGATCCTTCTCGGACTCCGGCGTGACCCACATCCGCAGCTGCTTGTCCGTCATCACCCAGCCCGGCACCAGCGCATTGACGCGGATGTTGCGCTTGCCCAGGTCCTTCGCGAGCGAGCGCGTCAGCCCATGGATGGCTGCCTTGGTCGTCGCGTAGGCCGGGTAGCCGGCCCCCTTGATCATCCAGCTGATCGAGCCGAGGTTGATGATCGAGCCGCCGCCCAGGCCGACCATGTCGTCGACCACCGCCTGCGCCGCGAAGAACTGGTGGCGCAGGTTGACGTTCATGCACTGGTCCCAGAACTCCGGCGTCACTTCCTCGACCCGGTGGCGCTGGTCGTTGGCGGCGTTGTTGACCAGCGCGCCGATCGGACCGAACGCGCTGCGGGTCTGCGCGATGGCCGCCTGCAGCGCCGCGACGTCGGTCACGTCGCAGGGCATGAACAGCGGCTTCGGCGCGCCGTGCGGGTTGGGCCGCGCGGCGATCTCCGCCAGCAGCGCATCGGCGGCTTCGCGGTTGCGGCCGACGAAGCCGACCTTCGCGCCCTGCGCATGGAAGTGCTCGACGAAGGCGGTGCCGATGCCGGTGGTGCCGCCGCTGATGAAGACGGTGCGGCCTTCGAGGCTCGGGTAGTGGGCGAACTGGGTCATGGGAGGTTCCTGGTGTTCAATCGACCAGCCCGCGCGCCAGCGCCAGCCGGTGCAGGCCGCGCGCGGTCAGCGCCTCGGCATGGGCGATCGCCTGCAGGCCGCGCGCCGCCAGCGCACGCTCGTAGCGGCGGGTCAGCGCGGCGCTGCCGATCAGGTGGACGGTGCCGGTGGCCGGCGCGAGCCCGTTCAGCTCGTGGCCGACCAGCAGGCCCGACAGGTACGACGGTGCCGCCGCGCCGCTCAGCTCGCCGAACAGGCCGAGCGTGCGCACGCTGAAGAGCTGGTTCGGCAGGCCGCCGCTGCCGCGGCTGGTCTCGAGCCCGCGCGCGAAGGCGGCCTCGTCGTCGCCGGCCTCCTTGTCCATCAGCGCACCGAGCAGGCTGTGCTGCGTCAGCAGCGCATAGAGCTCGCCGGTCATCGCGGTGTGCAGGCGCGTGATGCGGCCGTGCTCGACGGTGATCCACTTGCTGTGCGTGCCGGGCAGGCACAGCGTGTGCGGGCCGCTGCCCTGCAGTTCGTCGAGCAGGCCCAGCACCTGGGTCTCCTCGCCGCGCATCACCTCCGGTGCACCGTGCGCTGCGCGGTCGCTCATGCCAGGCGCGATGAAGAGCTGCCGGCCCGGCAGCGCCGGCGCCTCGAACGCGAGCATGCCGGCGGCGATCGCGTCGGCCCCGGCCGGGCAGGCGACGTAGGGCACCTCGCGCCAGCCGTTGCGGCTGCCGATCATGCCGGCCATCACGATGTGCGGATCGTTCCAACCGTCGATCTGCTCGGCCAGCACCGCCTCGAAGCGGCCCTGGCAGGCGAGCAGCGCGGCCGGGGTGCTGCGCTGCGCCAGCACGTGGCCGGCGGCATCGAGGCGGTAGGCGCGCAGGCTGCTCGTGCCCCAGTCGACGGCGATCATCGGGCGGCCTGCAGCGCGGTGACGAACGCGCGTGCCATCTCGCTGGTTCGCGACACGTCCTGCCCCGGCTTGTAGAGGTCGCTGCCGAGGCCGGCGCCGATGCAGCCGGCGCGCAGGTACTCGCCCAGGTTGGCCGGCGTCACGCCGCCCACCGCGAACATGGGCACGCCGGCCGGCAGCACCGCCTTCAGCGCCTTCACATGGCCGGTGCCGTAGGTGGTGGCCGGGAACAGCTTCAGCGCCTGCGCACCGGCATCGAGCGCGTCGAAGGCTTCGCTTGCGGTCGCAAAGCCGGCCGCGACCTGCAGGCCGCGCTGCACCGCGTACGCGATCAGCGAGGGCCGGGTGTTCGGCGTCACGACGAGCTTCGCGCCGACCTCGACCAGCGCATCGACATCGGCCGGCTTCAGCACCGTGCCGCCGCCGATCAGCGCCCGGCTGCCGAAGCGCTGCACGATGTCGGCGATGCTCTTCTGCCATTGCGGCGAGTTCAGCGGGACTTCGATCGCATCGAAGCCGGCATCGACCAGGGCCTGCGCATGGGGCAGGGCTTCTTCGGGGCGGATGCCGCGCAGGATCGCGATCAGCGGCAGGGAGGTGGGCCAGGTCATGGGGCGACAGCGTAGCGAGCGCTCCGGTGTCGCACAAATGAAATTTTGGGCCGCCGGCATGCCAAAACAGCGGCCCGTCAGCCCCTCAGTCCGGCTGCTCCCGCGCCCGCTGCAGCAGCAGTTCGCGTTCGCGCTCGTTGCGCGTCATCCCGGCGGCGCGCTCGAAGGCCTCGCGCGCCTCGGCGTGCCGGCCCAGCCGCGCGAGCAGGTCGGCGCGCACGCTCGGCAGCCAGTGGTAGTTCGCGAGCGCCGGTTCGGATTCGAGTTCGTCGACCAGTTCCAGCCCGGCGGCCGGCCCGAACGCCATGCCGACCGCCACCGCGCGGTTCAGCGCCACCACCGGCGACGGCGCCACCTGCTCGAGCGCGTCGTACAGCGCGACGATCTGCACCCAGTCGGTGTCGTCGGCGCGGCGCGCGCGGGCATGGCAGGCCGCGAGTGYCGCCTGCAGCGCATACGGGCCGCGCGCGCCGCCCAGCGCCTCGGACTGCGCGAGCGCCGCGAGGCCGCGGGCGATCATCGGCGCATCCCAGCGGCTGCGGTCCTGCTCCATCAGCAGCACCGGTCGGCCTTGCGCATCGGTGCGCGCGGGCGTGCGGGAAGCCTGGATCTCCATCAACGCGACCAGGCCGTGCACCTCGCTCTCGCCGGGCACCAGGCCGGCCAGCACGCGGCCGAGCCGCAGTGCCTCGTCGCACATGGCCGGGCGCATCCAGTCGTCGCCGGCGGTCGCCGAATAGCCTTCGTTGAACACCAGGTAGATCACCTCCAGCACCGACCCGAGCCGCGCCGCGCGCTCGGCCGCCTGCGGCACCTCGAACGGCACGCGCGCCGCGCTCAGCGTGCGCTTGGCGCGCACGATGCGCTGCGCGATCGTCGGCTCCGGCACCAGGAAGGCCCGCGCGATCTCGTCGGTCGTCAGCCCGCCCAGCAGCCGCAGCGTCAGCGCGACGCGCGCATCGGTCGACAGCACCGGGTGGCAGGCGGTGAAGATCAGGCGCAGCAGGTCGTCGCCGATGTCGTCCTCGCGCGCCGCATCGAGCCCGTCGACGAAGTCGGGCACCACGTGCGCCTGCAGCGCGTCCATCTCGTGGCCGAGCTCCTCCTGCTTGCGGGCATGCAGCGCTTCTTGCCGCAGCCGGTCGAGCGCGCGGTGCTTGGCGGTGGTCATCAGCCAGGCCGCCGGGTTGTCGGGCAGCACGCCGCCCTCCCAGTGCTCCAGCGCGGCGAGCAGCGCGTCCTGCGCGAGTTCCTCGGCCAGGCCGACGTCGCGCACGATGCGCGCGACGTGCGCGATGATCTTCGCGGCCTCTGCGCGCCAGACGGCTTCGATCGCACGGTGTGTCTCGGTGCGTGGTTCGGTCGATTCCACCGGGGTCCTCAGGTGCTCTTCTCGGCGAGGCTCTTCAGGTTCGCGAGCCCCGCCTCGAAGTCGGTGCCGACCATGCGGTCGACGTTGATGAAGACGTGCATCACCTTGCCGAGGTACGGCACCGGGCCGTGCATCGCCCAGGTCACGCGGGTGCCGCCCTGCTCGGGCTGCAGCGTGAACTCGGCCTGGTTGTGCGCCTCGAACGGCTTCACGAAATCGAGCGCCATCGTGACCTTCGAGGCCGGCACGGTCTCGAGGATCGCGAGGCTGCCGGTGCCGACCTCCCGGCTCTCCCAGCCGTAGCGCGCGCCGGTACCGACGGTGGTCGGGCCGTAGCTGCCCTTGAGGGCCGGGTCCTTGCGCTCGTACGGATTCCAGGTGTTGAAGCTGCGCAGGTCGTTGATCATCGCGTGCAGCTTCTCCGGCGACGCCTGGATGCGCACGCTGCGCTCGACGCGGAAGGTGTCGGGCTTCGTGGCGGCGTAGACCAGCAGCACCGCGAGCGCGGCGGCGATGACGAGCAGGGTGGACTTCAGCATGATCGGCTCCTGGGTGTGGCGGGCGGATCGATGGGTCCGCCCCTGTTCACACGACGGGCGATCAGCGGCCGGATCGACATCCCCATGGCCGGCTCAGGGATAACCCCCGGGGCGCCTAGGCGAAGCAGGGGCCGAGCTCGCGGACCTCGATCGTGCACCACTCGGCGGCCGGGCAATCGGCCGCGATGGCCACCGCCTCGTCGCGCGTCTTCACGTCGAGCAGGAAGAAGCCGCCGATCATTTCCTTGGCCTCGGCGAACGGGCCGTCGACCAGCCGCTTCTCGCCGGCGCGCTTCTGCACGCGCACCGCGCGGTCCTGCGCCAGCAGCGACTCGGCGCTCTTCAGCACGCCGCGGGCCTTCAGCTTCTCGGCGTAGCCCAGCATGCTGTCGTAGGCCGCCTGGCCTTCGGCGAGCGTGCGCTGGCCGCGCTGTTCGACGGGTTCGACGATGAGCATCATGTAGGACATGGGGTCTCCGATCTCGAATGGGCGTTCATTGTGTCGCGGATGCGCGGCCGTGGGGATACGGCAGCACCATCGCGAGGCTGGCCACGCACAACAGCAGCATCGCCAGGRCCAGCGGCAGCGGCGAGCGGCCCGACATGAACGGCGCCACGCCCYGCGTGCCGAGCGCGCCGGCCGCGAGGATCGCCAGCATCAGCAGTGCCGACGCGCGGCCCATCTGCACCGGCGGCAGGGCCAGCGCCTCGCTGAACGCGGCCGGCCCGCGCACCGCGAGCACCGCGGTGAAGGCGCACCAGAACACCGCGACGGCGGCGAAGCTCGGCTGCCCCAGCCAGGCCGCGAGCGCGAAGCCGCCGCACAGCGCCCCATGCGCCCAGCAGCCGGCCTGCACCGCGCGCGCCGCACCGAAGCGCCGGCTGATCCGCCCCGACTGGCTCGCCACCGCCATGAAGCACAGCACGCTCATCAGCTGCAGCGCGGCGAAGCTGGCGGCGCCGCGGCCGTAGGCATGCACCATCAGCTGCGGCGCGCTGGCGACGAAGCTCAGCAGCGCGCCGAAGCACAGTGCATGGCACAGCGCGAGACGCAGGAATCTGCGGTTGCCGATGATCGCGGCATAGCCCGAGGCGGCGCTTCGGTCCAGCCCCGGCAGCTCGCGTGGCGTGACGCGCACGACGAAGGGCAGCGCGAGCAGCGTGACGCCGCCGAGGATCCAGAAGGTGGCGCGCCAGTCCATCACCAGCAGCAGCGCGCTGCCGAGCACCGGCCCGGCGGCCGGCACCGCCGACTCGATCATCGCGATCGAGGCGATGCCCTTCACCGCATGTTCGTCCGGCAGCGTCGCGCGCACGACGCTCGGGGCCACCACCGTCGCCGCACCGGCGGCCGCGCCCTGCAGCGCGCGCATCGCGAGCAGCCAGCCGATGTCCGGCGCGAGCGCGCAGCCGAAGGCGCTGAGCACCAGCAGCGAGACGCCGACCAGCACGCAGCGGCGCGGGCCGAGCCGCGTCATCGCCTCGCCCCAGATCAGCTGCGACGCGGCGAGCCCGGCGAGGAACACCGCGACCGTCGCCTGCGCCAGCGTCACGTCGATGCCGAGCGAGGCCTGCAGCGTCGGCACGGCGGGCAGGAACAGGTCCATCGCCAGCATGCTGGTGGCGGTGACGATGGACAGCGGCAGGACGGTGCGGACGGTGGGCGGCATCGCGGCGAGCAAGGGCGGGGCGCCGACTGTAGCAACCCGCAGCTGCTATCGTCACGCAGCACTCTCTCCAAGGAACACCATGTCGAGCTACATCGAAGGCGCACTGACCCAGGACGAACGCGTGCTGCACTACGCGCATGTGAGCCTCTGGTCGCTGTGGGTGCCGCTGCTGCTGGGCCTGGTGCTGCTGCCGGCCTTCGGTTTCGGGCTGATCGCCTGGGGCTACGCCTGGGTGATGTACAAGACCACCGAACTCGCGGTGACGAACAAGCGGGTGATCGTCAAGCAGGGCTTCATCTCGCGGCAGACGATCGAGATCAACATCAACAAGGTGGAATCGATCCAGGTCGACCAGACGGTGATGGGGCGCATGCTCGACTACGGGTCGCTGCTGATCTCCGGAGCCGGTTCGCCGCAGGCGCCGCTGAGCGGCATCTCGAAGCCGCTGGCCTTCCGGCGCGCGTTCATGGAAGCGCAGGACGGCGCCTCCCACCGCTGATGGCATCGCTGAGGAGATCCGCCATGCCGACCTTCGCTGCCAACCTGAGCCTGATGTACACCGAGCACGATTTCCTCAACCGCTTCGGCGCCGCGGCGCGCGACGGCTTCGAGGCGGTCGAGTGCCTGTTCCCGTACGACGTGCCGGCGGTCGAACTGAAGGCGCGGCTGCGCGACCATGGCCTGGCGCAGGTGCTGTTCAACGCGCCGCCTGGCGATGCGACACAGGGCGAGCGTGGGCTGGCCTGCCTGCCCGGCCGCGAGGCGGCCTTCCGCGAAGGCATCGAACATGCGCTTGCCCTGGCTGCGGACATCGGCTGCCCGCGGCTGCACGTGATGGCGGGCATCGCGCCGCCCGAGGTCGACCGCGCCTGGCTGCGCGAGTGCTATGTCGCCAACCTCGACTGGGCGGCCGGCCATGCGGCGCCGCTCGGCATCGAGCTGACGATCGAGCCGATCAACACGCGCGACATCCCGGGCTATTTCCTGAACCGGCAATCGGAGGCGCATGCGGTGGTCGTCGAGCTCGGGCGGCCCAACCTGAAGGTGCAGATGGATCTCTACCACTGCCAGATCGTCGAGGGCGATGTCGAGATGAAGCTGCGGCAGTACCTGCCGAGCGGCCGTGTCGGCCACCTGCAGGTGGCGGGCGTGCCGCAGCGGCACGAGCCGGATGTCGGCGAGCTGAACTGCGCCCACCTGTTCGACGTGATCGACGAGCTCGGCTGGAGCGGCCACATCGGCTGCGAGTACCGCCCGCGCGCCGGCACCTCGGCCGGGCTCGGCTGGTGGCGTCAGCGTTCGGCCTGAACGGCGGCCACCTGCGCGATCAGGTTCGACACGCCGGCCGCGACATGGCCTGAAGGCACATGGGCCGAGGCATTCTCGATGTGCCCGGTCTGGTCGTCGAAGAAGAAATCGGGCTCGAACTCGCGCAGGAACTCGCCCTTCGGCAGCCCGCCGAGGAACATCGCCTCGTCGATCTCGATGTGCCAGTCCATCAGCGTGCGGATCGCGCGCTCGTGCGCCGGGGCGCTGCGCGCGGTGACGAGCGCGGTGCGCACCCGCATCGCCGGCGAGGCCTGGCGCTGCAGCAGCTGCAGCGCTTCGAGCAGCGGCTTGAACGGCCCGGCCGGCAGCGGCTTCAGCGCCTTGTCGCGCTCATGGGCCTGGAAGGCATCGAGCCCGCCGCTCTGGAACACCTGCTCGGCCTCGTCGGAGAACAGCACCGCGTCGCCGTCGAACGCGATGCGCACCTCGTGCGGATGGGCGTCGGACGCGCGCGCCGAGTGCGGGTAGACGCGGGCGGCCGGCACGCCGGCCTCGAGGGCCGAGCGCACGTCGGCCTCGTTGGTCGACAGGAACAGGTGCGCATTCAGCGGCCGCAGGTAGCGCCACGGCGATTCGCCGCGCGTGAACACGCCGCGCTGGATCGGCAGCCCGTAGTGCTGGGCCGAGCGGAACACCCGCATGCCCGACACCGGGTCGTTGCGCGACAGGATCACCACCTCGACCGAGGCCTGCGGCGACGCCGCGTTGAACGCGAGCAGCTTGTTGACCAGCGAGAACGCGACGCCGGGCTTGGCCGGTTCGCCGACGCGCTGCAGCTGCAGCTGCATGTAGGCGCGGTCGTCCTTGGCTTCGAAAAGCTGGTTCTCTTCTTCGAAGTCGAACAGGGCGCGCGAGGAAATGGCCACGACGAGCTGGCCGGCGAGGGTGGCGGGCATCGCCGGATGATACGGGCGGGGCGCGGTGAAACAAACGAAACAAGGCCGGCCGTTGCAGAAACGGTGTTGATACCCACCGCTTCGACACTGGCGGCATCCGAACACCAACAACGCCTGGAGCCCCCCATGACCGCGACCCTCGTCACCACCACGCTGCAACGCCTGTTCTCGCGCCGCGCCGCCGCCCCGGTGCGCCGCCCGTCGCGTGTCGCGGTGCAGCGCGCCCGCTTTGCGCAGGCGCACCGGCTGGAATTCGCCGACACCCGGCCGGTGGTGTTCCGCATGCATCTGAGCCTGTGAGCGGCGCGCGATGAACACGACGCCGACCGCCACCGAATGGATCACCGCGGTGCTGAGCGGCGCGAACCGCGCCGGCATTGCGCCGCCGGACCGATATGATCCGCCGCGAACCCCCCGTGACACACCGCAACGAGGCATCTTCCCCATGGCGTCCGGCGTGCAAGCCGCCACCCCTGTCGTGCTGGTCGTCGACGACGAGCCGGAGATCCGCTCGCTGCTGAGCGAGTACTTCGGCCGCCACGGCCTCGTCGTGCGCACCGCGCAGGATGCGGCGCAGGCGCGCGAGATGCTCGCCGAATCGCTGCCCGACCTGGCCATCCTCGACGTCAACATGCCCGGCGAGAACGGCCTGTCGCTCGCGCGCTGGCTGCGCGAGCGCCACCCGCACATGGGGCTGGTGATGCTGACGACCGCCGGCGAGTCGGTCGACCGCATCGTCGGCCTGGAACTCGGTGCCGACGACTACGTGCCCAAGCCGTTCGAGATGCGCGAGCTGCTGGCGCGCATCCGCGCGGTGCTGCGCCGCGTGGCGCTCGCCACGCTGGCACCGCAGGTGGCGGCGGCCGCCTCGCAGCCGACGCCGAGCAAGCGCGTGCGCTTCGGCATCTGCGAGCTCGACCTCGACCAGCGCCGGCTGTTCGCGCTCGACGACCGCCACGAGGTCGAGATCAGCGCCGCCGAGTTCGACCTGCTGGCGCTGTTCGCGCGCCACCCGAACCGGCCCTTGAGCCGCGACCAGATCATGGAGCAGGCGCACAACCGCGGCTGGGACGTGTTCGACCGCTCGATCGACCTGCGCGTGATGCGGCTGCGCCGCAAGATCGAATCCAACCCCGACAAGCCGGAAGTGCTGAAGACCGTTCGCAACGTGGGCTACGTCTTCGTGCCCCACGTCGCGGACGCATGACCGGACTCCAGCGCGAGTTCAGCTGGACCGGCCGCCTGCGATGGGGCGAGCGCCCCGAAGCAGCGGACGGTGCGGCGCTGGACCCGGCGCTGATGAGCTCGCTGCTCGACCACATCACTGCGCGCGTCGCGGTGATCGACCGCGGGCACTGCTACCGCTACGCGAACGGCGAGGCGGCCGGCTTCTTCGGGCTGACGCCGAAGCAGATCACCGGCCGGCACCTGGCCGACGTGATCGGCCGCGCGTCGTACGAGGGCTACCTGCCGTGGGCCGAGCGCCTGTTCGGCGGCGAATCGCTGCGCTGGCAGGGCTGGGTCGAGTACCCGGTGCGCGGCCGGCGTTTCATCCAGGAGACGATGGTGCCGTACGGGCCGCCCGGCGAGCCGGTGCAGGCGATCGTGGTGTTCGGGCGCGACCACACCGAACTGAAGCTGCACGAGGAGGCGCTGGCGCTTCAGGTCGAGCAGCTGCGCGCCAGCGAGGCGTTGAAGTCGGCGATCGTCGACCATGCGCTGGCGGCGCTGATCTCCACCGACGGGCAGGGCTGCATCGTCGAGTTCAACCCGTCGGCCGAGGCGATGTTTGGCCGCACGCGCGCCGAGGTGCTGGGCCGGCGCGTCAGCGAGGTCGCGATGCCCGAGCGCTACCGCGCCGCGCACGATGCCGGCATGGCGCGGCTGGCCGGCGGCGGCGCGCCGCGTGTGCTGGGCCGGCGCATGGAGCTGTTCGGGCTGCGCGCCGACGGCCGCGAGTTTCCGATCGAGATGGTGCTGTGGCGCAGCGACGTCGGCGGCACGGTGTTCTATACCGCATCGATGGTCGACGTGACCGAGCGGCATGGGGCGGCGCAGCAGATCGAGCGCCAGCGCGAGGCCTTGCGCCAGAGCGAGAAGCTGACCGCGATGGGCAGCCTGCTGGCCGGCGTCGCGCACGAGCTGAACAACCCGCTCGCGATCGTGATGGGGCGGGCCAGCCTGCTGGAGGAGAAATGCGAGGACGCCGCGCTGAAGGCCGACGTGCAGCGCATCCGCGAGGCGGCCGAGCGCTGCGGGCGCATCGTGCGCACCTTCCTCGACATGGCGCGCAGCAAGCCGCCGCAGCGCGGCACGGTCGACATCAACGACCTGGTGCGCGCCGCGGTGGAGATGCTGCACTACGGCTACCGCTCGCACGGCATCGAGCTGGAGACCGAGCTCGAGGCGACGCTGCCGTCGATCCACGCCGACGGCGACCAGGTCGGCCAGGTGGTGCTGAACCTGCTGATCAATGCGCAGCAAGCGCTGGCCGGGCAGGCGGCGCGGCGCTGCGTGCGGGTGCAGACGGGCGTCGAGGCGCGGCGCGACAACCGGGCGCAGCGGGTGTGGCTGCGCGTCGCCGACAGCGGGCCGGGCGTGCCGCCCGACCATGCGGCGCGCGTCTTCGAGCCGTTCTTCACGACCAAGGCCGAGGGCATGGGCACCGGGCTGGGCCTCGCGGTGTCGCGCTCGCTGGCGCGCGAGCACGGCGGCGACCTGATCCTCGAGGCGGCCGGCCCGGACGGCGGCGCGAGCTTCCGGCTCAGCGTGCCGGTCAGCGGCGTGGCCGACGAGGCGGCGGCGGTGCCGCGCGCCGAACCGGCCGAGGCGCCGGCACGCGCGCGGCTGCTGGTGGTCGACGACGAGGCCGAGCTGCTGGGCCTGATGCGCGAGATGCTGGAAGGCGCGGGCTACGACGTGGCGACCGCCGAATCGGGGGCGGTCGCGCTGGCGATGCTGGAGACGGCGCGCTTCGATGCGATCGTCTCCGACCTGCGCATGCCCGACATCGACGGCGCGTCGCTGTGGCGCGAGGTGAGCCGGCGCCGGCCGAGGCTCGCGCGGCACATGCTGTTCGTGACCGGCGACACCTTGTCGCCCGATGCGCGCGAGTTCCTGAAGGAGGCGCGCTGCACCGGGCTGGACAAGCCGTTCTCGAAGGCGGACCTGCTGGCGCGGGTCGCGGCGCTGGTGGCATAGCCGCCCCGTCGCCCGACTACTTCAGGATCGTCTTCTCCGAGTGTCCGAAGAGGAGGATCGTGCGCATGCGGCCTGCGGCGTCGAATTCGACGACGTCGTAGCCCCAGAAACCGGCCTCGCCCTTGGCATCGACGAATTGCCAGGTCGCCAGGCCGTGGTTCTCCCAGCCCAGCATTTCGTTCATCCGGAACAGCCCGCCCGGGCTGCGCTTCTGGAACACTTCGAGATGGGCGACCACCTCTGCAATTCCGCGGCGTGTTTGAAGCGGGTTGGTGAAGACGACGTCTTCCGAAAGACTGTCCCGCAGGCGTGCCAGTCGCTTGCTGTCATCGATCGGCGCCCACGCGGAAAGATAGGTTTCGTAGGTCCGCGCGCGTGGATCCGACTTCGCTGGTGGACTTCCGGGAATGGGTTGCGCGGCGAGCGAAATCGCCGGCGAACCACCACCGGACAGGAGAAGCAAAGAGATGGCCATTACTTTTCGTCGTTGCGTCAGAACTGACATGCGGGTCTCCATTGACAAGGCATGCGCAAAGTCTGCCCGACGCCCGGGAGTGCGAGAACCCGCACGATGGGCAAGGCAAAGTTGCCTTTCGGGACATGCGAAGCCCGCCTGAACCGCATGCTGGACAGCGAACTCTCCCTCTCTCAGCTTCGGTGCTTCGTCGCGGTCGTCGATTTCCGCTCGCTGACGGAAGCCGCTCGTCAGCTGGGCATGTCCCCGGCGAGCATGTCCAAGGCCATCACGAGGCTGGAACAGACCAGCGGCGTCAAGCTCTTTCATCGGTCCACGCATGCACTGTCATTGAGCCAGGATGGCGAGCGGCTGGTGAGCGCTGCGCGCGACGCGGTGCGTGCGGCCAGCGTCTTCAGCAAATCTGCGGGGGCGCGCCATCAGGACGGTACGTCGGGCTGGGTCCGGATCACGGCGCCGGTGGCCTTTGCACGCGAGGTCCTGACGCCCTTGTTGGCGGATTTCAGTCGGGAGCACCCGACCGTCCGGATCGATCTCCGGGCAACGAACGAACTCGTCGACCTCGCCAGGGACGGCGTCGACCTGGCCATTCGCAGCGGGTCGCTGTCCGACCTCCCAGGTCACCTCCAATCCCTCTGGTTCAAGTTCCCCTGGGTGGTTTGCGCTGCACCACGGTACCTCAGCGGAAAGCCGCTTCCATCGCGCCCCGAAGACATCGGTCAACATCGGGTGATCGGGTTCCGGAACCAGCACACCGGACAGGTTCGAGCGTGGACGTTCTGCCGGCCGGGGGCCGACGCCGAGGAAATCCGCATGGTGCCCGAGGCCGCGATGATCTTCGACGACGGAGCCGCCGCCGCGCTGGCCGGGATCCAAGGGGCCGGCCTGATTGCTGCACCACTGTGGCTTGTCGCCAGCGCCCTCGAAGCAGGGCAACTGGTGGAACTGTTGAGCGATTGGAGAGCGGCTGCTGCATCCATCAGCTTCTTGCGGCGGGAGCGGCACCTCGTGCCGGAGCGGGTCGACAAGCTCATCGCTTTCCTCCGCGCGCGACCGCCGCTCGCGGGCGACTGAAGAGGGGTCAGGCCACCGCGCCCTCGCGCGCCGCCTCGATCATCGTGCGCGACACGATGCCGTACATCGCCGCCCACGCGTCGTGCACCTCGGGCGTGAACGCGTCGCCCAGGCCTTCGCGCAGCGTCTTGATCAGCGCGGCACCGACGGTCGCGTAGTGCTCGCCTTGCACGCCGTAGCCGGCATGGCGGCGGCCGAGCAGGCGCAGCGCCGCATGCAGCGTGTACGGATCGTCGAGCACGCGGATCGCCGCGGCCAGCATCGTCATCAGGCGCTCGCCCTGGTGGCGGATGTCGGTGCGGAACAGTGCGCGCAAGCCGGGGTCGGCGGCGAACAGGTTCTCGTAGAACTGCTGCGCGGTGTCGGCCGCGTGCGGCTGCACCAGGTTGAAGCTGTGGCGGATCAGGTGAATCTCATGCGGGGTCATGCGGTGGTGTCCTTGCGGTGTCTGTCGACTGAGCCGCAAGGATGCCGACCGATTGATTCGTCGCCGTTTCGACGCCGGCCCCGGCGTGTTTCGTTGGTTGCCGCGCCCGGTGTCAGGCGCCGGCGGTGCGCCAGCGCAGCGTCACCGAGAGGCCGTGCCGCGCCGGTCCGGCTTGCGTGTCGTCGCGCAGGCCGTCGCGCAGCTCGATGCGCGCGCCCAACTGCCGCGCCGCCGCCTGCACGATCGCGAGGCCCAGCCCCGAGCCGGAGCCGTTCGATGCCGAGGTGGCGGCTGCACCGCGCCGGAAGCGCTCGAACACATGGGCCCGCTCGGCCGGCGCGATGCCGGGGCCGTCGTCGCTGACGTCGAGCACGCACTCGCCGCTGCCGTCGGCAGGCATGGCCAGGCTCACCTCGACGCGCCCGGCCGGCCGGCCGTAGCGGATCGCGTTGCCGACCAGGTTGTGCAGCACCGTCTCGACTGCGTGGCCGGGGCTGTGCACCGGCAGGCTGTCGGGCCCGGCATAGCCCAGCTCGATGCCGCGCGCCTGCGCCTCGTCGGCATGCAGCGCCAGGCAATCGCGTGCCACGTCGGCCAGGTCGATGTGCTCCAGCCGCTGCTCGACGCCGGCCTCCAGCCGTGCCAGCGCCAGCAGCTGGTTCACCAGGCGCATCGAGCGTGCCACGCCGCGCTCCAGGCGCTGCGTCGCGGCGTCGCGCTCGGCGGCGTCGCGGCTGCGCTTCAGCGTGTCGCATTGCGCGGCGATCACCGCCAGCGGCGTGCGCAGTTCGTGCGCCGCGTCGGCCAGGAAGGCACGCTCGCGCTGCAGCAGCGCCTGCAGCCGCGCCAGCGTGCCGTTCAGCTCGTCGACCACCGGCCTCAGTTCGCGGTAGGGCTGTGCGACCCGCACCGGCTGCAGGTCGGCCGGCGAGCGTGCGGCCAGGTCCTGCGACAGGCCCAGCAGCGGGCGCAGGCCGGTGCGCACTGCGAACCACACCGGCAGCAGCAGCACCGGAAAGCCGATCAGCAGCTGTGCCACCGTCACCGCGCTCGACAGGCCGGCGCCCAGCACCTGGTCGCGCGCCGCGACCGACTGCTGCACGTCGATGCGGCGGGCATGGTCGGCTGTCCAGCGCCGGTACACATGCTGCGCGTCCGGTCCCTCGCCCACCACGAAGAAGCCCAGCCGGCCATCGTCGGCCAGCGGCGCAGCCTCGCTGCCGCCGCGCGCGACCAGCCGGCCGGCGGCGTCATGCACCTGGAACCCGAGGTAGCCGCCCTCGGCACCGACGCGCTGCCCGTCGGCGGCGATCTTCAGCGCCGCACCGTGCAGCGCCGCGTCGGTCGGCAGCGTTGCGTCGGCCAGCACCTGCTCGACCACCTCGCCGACGCTGCGCATCTCCTTGTCGAACTCGCCGGAGCCGGTGGCCACCATGCTGATGTGCGCCAGCACCAGCATCGTGCCCCAGGCCAGCACGTAGGCCACCAGCAGCGCCAGCAACAGCCGCCGCGTGATCGACGGCGTGGTCAGGCGGCCCATCATTCGACGACGCTGTAGCCGACGCCGCGCACGGTGCGGATGCAGCCCTCGCCGAGCTTGCGGCGCAGGTTGTGGATGTGCCATTCGAGCGCGCCGAACTCCATCGGCTCGTTCAGCGGCATCACCGCGCGGGCGAGGCGGTGCTTGGACACCACCTCGCCGGCATGCCGGGCCAACTCGGCGACGATCTGGAATTCCTTCGGCGACAGCGCGGTCAGCGCGCCGTCCACCCGCACCTCGCGGCGCAGGCTGTCGATCTGCAGCGCGCCCACCGTCCACACCGCCGAGGCATGCCCGCCGCTGCGCCGCGTGACGGCGCGGATGCGCGAGGCCAGCTCCTGCGGGGCGGCCGGCTTGATCACGTAGTCGTCGGCCCCCGCGTCGAGGCTGGACACGCGGGCGTCGAGCGCGTCGCGGGCCGTCAGCACGATGACCGGCAGCTTCAGCCCGGCCCGGCGCCAGCGCTGCAGCAGGTGCAGGCCTTCGCCGTCGGGCAGGCCCAGGTCGAGCAGCACGCAGGCGAAAGGCAGTGCGTCGTCGGCCGCAGCGGCCGTCAGGGCTTGCGCATGGGTGACGCTGCGCACCCACTCGCTGGTCAGCCCGTGGCCGGCCAGCGCGCGCTGCAGTTCGGCGCCCAGTTCGAGGTCGTCTTCGACGAGGAGGAGGTGCATGGCAGCGCAGTCTAGTGGGACGACCCTGGGCATTCCCTAAGGTGGCGGCGGGCACAGTGCCGCCATCCCATGCCACCCCTGTCATCCATGCCGAATTCCCTGATCGCCCGCACCCTGTTCCAACCGTCGCTGCTGGCCGCCGCCCTCGTCGCGACGACATTGCCTTCGTGCGCCCAGTCGCAAACGCCGCCGGCCCCTCCACTCGGGCTGAGCGGCAGCGTGAGCCTGGGGGTGGCGACGATGCCCCGCTACGAGGGCAGCCCGAACCGCCGCACGATCGCCGCGCCCGACCTGTCGCTCAGCTACCGCACGGCGGACTGGGGCCACGTCGACCTCGACCACACCGGCCTCGGCTGGACCTTCTTCGAGCAGGACGCACTGCGCGCCGGCCTGCTGCTGAGCGCCGACCCCGGCCGCAAGGACAGGAACGTGTCGGGCCTCGGCCCGGCCGCCGGTGACGACCGCCTGCGCGGCATGGGCGACGTGCGCGCCAGTGCGGAAGCCGGCGTGACGGCGGGCTACGGGCCGCTCGGGCTGACGTACCGCAAGTCGCTCGGGCAGCGCGGCCACCGGGGCGCCCAGGTCGATCTCGGCGTGTCGTGGCCGGTGCCGCTGAGCGATGCGCTCGCGCTGAGCCTGAACGCCGGCGCCAGCTGGGCCGACCAGCGCTACCTGCAGGCCTACTTCGGCGTGACGCCCGAGCAGTCGGCCGCCAGCGGCTACGGCGTCTACACGCCGAAGGCCGGCCTGCACAAGGTCGATCTGGGCATCGGGGCGGAGTACCAGCTGCAACCCGACCTGAAGCTGAAGGCCTTGGCTGGCGTGTCGGCGCTCGGCGGCGACGCGAAGAACAGCCCGATCGTCAGCAGGAAGACCGGTGCCACCGGCTACGTGGGGCTGGCCTGGCTGTTCTGAACGCTGGCGCTACTGCATGAAGCCGATCGTCGATTTCTTCGTGCCGGATTCGGGCAGGTCGTCGCAGAGCACGTGATCGCGGCGCGCGAGCTTCGCGTTGCCGAAGGCCGTCATCCAGGCGCGGCGCATCTCGCGCGGCGCCATCTCGCCCATGCGGTCGAGCACCTCGTTGCGCGGCTCCGCCTCAAAGCGCTCGCCCCAGGCGTGGTCGCGGCGGATGCCGTCGTACAGCCGGGCGGCGATGCGGCGGGCCGCGTCGCGGTCGGGCGCCTGCACCTCGTAGACGTTCATGCGGTTCAGGATCGGGTCGGGGATCGCGCGGCCGTCGTTCGCGGTGGCGACCCAGATCACCTGGCTGGCGTCGATCGGCACCTCGGCGAACTCGTCGACGAAGCTGCCGGCGGTGTCGTGCTCGAGCAGGCTGTACAGCGCGCCGAGCGGGTCGTAGGCGTGTTCGCCGCCGGCCTTGTCGATCTCGTCGACCACCATCACCGGGTTCGCGTACTGGCCGTCGACCAGCGTCTCGAACACCTTGCCGGGGCGTGCGCCCTTCCACTGGCTGGAGGCGCCGCTCAGCACCCAGCCGGCGGTCATCGAACTCATCGACATGAAGCCCATGCCGGTGCCGAGCAGCTGCGAGAGTTCGCGCGCGAAGTGGGTCTTGCCGACGCCGGGCGGGCCGAGCAGCAGCAGCGGGGTGATCTCGAGCGCGTCGCGGCTGTCCTCGCACAGCGCGAGCTGGCGTTTCACGTCGTCGAGCACCTCGCTGAAGTTGGGCAGCTCGTCGTAGAGGTGGTCCATCGCCGGCAGGCCGGACGGTTTCACCTGGAAGCGCTCCGGGCCCTTCTCGAGCATGCGCTCGTAGGTGGAGCGCAGGCTCTCGTGCTCCTTGTGCGGCAGCTTGTCGAGCTTGCGGCCGACCTCGTCGACCCGGTAGAGGCTGCGCATGCGGGCAATCGGGATGCCGCCTCGCGAGGATGACGACACCGGGACCAACTGCTTGGATGCGCTCATCGAAGACCTCCAGAAGACGCAGACCTTGGTGCTCATTGAAGCAAAGGTGTCCGGAAGACAGCACTTGATGAATACCCGGAACACCGCCCAGTTCTGGTGGTGCGGGCATGCATGACCCATGCCAGCGAGCGATCAAGCAACACCCGGGGAACCGGCTTTGCCGGGCCCCTTGGGTGGCGCCCCCTCGGGGGGCAGGAGCGCAGCGACGTGGGGGCTCTATTTCACCCAGGTGTTCAATTGGATGATCGGCAGCAGCACGGCGAGCACGATCAGCATCACCGCCCCGCCCATCGCGACGATCAGCAGCGGCTCCAGGATGGTCGCCATCGCCATCGCGCGGCGCTGCACTTCCTGGCCGAGCTGCTTGGCGGCCCGGTCCAGCATCTGCGGCAGTTGCCCGGTCTGCTCGCCCAGCCGCGCGAACATCGACAAGAGCCCCGGGAAGCGCTTCTTCGCGGCCATCGCCGACGCGAACGGCGCGCCTTCGCGCACCTGCACCAGCGCATCCAGCGCATCGGCGCGCATCGCGTGGTTCGACAGCGTCTCCGCCGCCGCCTGCAGCGCCTTCAGGATCGGCACGCCGGCGTTCGCCAGCATCGCGAGCGTTCCGGCGAAGCGCGCCGCGTTGTAGCCGCGCGAGAGCTTGCCCACCAGCGGCAGCGTCAGCCAGCTCGCATCGAACTGCTCGCGGAACAGCGCGTTGCGCAGCATCAGCCGCAAGGTCACCACGCCGCCGATGATCGCCAGCAGCAGCAGCCAGCCGTAGCTGCGCAGGAAGGCACTGATGTTCAGCATCATCGTGGTGATCAGCGGCAGCGCCCGCTTCGAGCTGGTGAACACCGAGGCCACCTGCGGCACCACGTAGGTCACCAGGAAGATCACGATCACCACCGCGATCAGCGAGACGATCGCCGGGTACAGCGTCGCGCCGATGATCTTCGACTTCAGCTGCTGCCGCTCCTCCAGGTCGTCGGCCAGCCGCTCCAGCACGCGGCCGAGCGCACCGCTCTGCTCGCCCGCACCGACCACCGCGCGGTACACGTCGTCGAACTCGCGCGGCGCGCCGGCCAGCGCACGCGCGAACGGCGAGCCGCCGTTGACCTCGCTGCGCAGGTGGGCGATCAGCTCGCGCTGCTTCGGGTCTTCGGCCTCGTCGCTGAGCGCCGTCAGCGCCCGCTCCAGCGGCAGCCCGGAGCCGACCAGCCCGGCCAACTGGCGCGTCCACACCGCCAGCCCGGTCGAGCTGAACACGCGGCGCACCATCTTCAGCCCGGTCGGCTGCGTGCCGGCCGACGCGACCTGCGTCACCTCCAGCGGCACCAGCGCCTGCGCGCGCAGCTGCGCGCGCGCGGCCTTCGCGTTGTCGGCTTCCAGCAGGCCGCTGTTGGTCTTGCCGGCGGCGTCGATCGCCTCGAACTTGTAGGCGGGCATGGTTGCTAGTCTTTCGTGACGCGCATGACCTCTTCGAGCGAGGTCACGCCTTCACGCACCAGGCGTTCGCCGTCCTCGCGCATCGAGCGCATGCCGCCGGCCTCGGCGGCGACGAACAGCTGCGATTCGGCCGCCCTGCTGTGGATCAGCGCGCTCACCTTGTCGTCGGCCACCATCAGCTCGTAGACGCCGGTGCGGCCCTTGTAGCCCGAGTTGCCGCATTCGCTGCAGCCCACCGGATGCCAGCGGCCCTTGGCGTCCTGCTTCTTGCAGTGCGGGCACAGCTTGCGCACCAGGCGCTGCGCGAGCACGCCCAGCAGGCTGGAGCTCAGCAGGAAGGGTTCGATGCCCATGTCGGTGAGCCGGGTCACTGCGCTCGGCGCGTCGTTGGTGTGCAGCGTGGCGAGCACCAGGTGACCCGTCAGCGAGGCCTGCACCGCGATCTGCGCGGTCTCGAAGTCGCGGATCTCGCCGATCATGATGACGTCCGGATCCTGCCGCAGGATCGCGCGCAGCGCCTTCGCGAAGGTCAGGTCGATCTTCGCGTTGACCTGCGTCTGGCCGATGCCGCCGAGGTCGTACTCGATCGGGTCTTCCACCGTCAGCACGTTGGTGGTCGCGGTGTCGACGCGGCCGAGCGACGCATACAGCGTCGTCGTCTTGCCCGAGCCGGTCGGGCCGGTCACCAGCACGATGCCGTGCGGCTGCTGCACCAGCGCATTGAAGCGCTGCAGCGTGTCGCCGCCCATGCCCAGGCCTTCGAGCGTGAACTTCGATTCACCCTTGTCGAGCAGCCGCAGCACCGCGCGTTCGCCGTGCGCCGACGGCAGCGTCGACACCCGCACGTCGACCGCGCGGCCGCCGATGCGCAGCGAGATGCGGCCGTCCTGCGGCAGCCGCTTCTCGGCGATGTCGAGCTCGGCCATGATCTTCAGCCGCGAGATCAGCGCCGCGTGCAGCGCCTTGTTCGGCTGCACCACCTCGCGCAGCGTGCCGTCCACGCGGAAGCGCACCGAGCTCGAGCGCTCGTAGGGCTCGATGTGGATGTCGCTCGCGCCGTCCTTCGCGGCCTGCGTCAGCAGCGCGTTCAGCATGCGGATGATCGGCGCGTCGTTCGAGGTTTCCAGCAGGTCCTCGATGGCCGGCAGGTCCTGCATCATGCGGCTCAGGTCGACCTTGCTCTCGACCTCGCCGATCACGACGGCCGCGCTCGATTCGGCACCGGCATAGGCGGCGGCGATGCGGTTGACCAGCGTCGAGGCCGGCTCGCGCTCCAGCGCGTCGATCGAGTACAGGCGCAGCACCTCGCTCAGCGCCGGCATCGACACGGTCTCGGGCGCCCACAGCACCAGGCGCTCGCCGTCGTCTTCCAGCAGCAGCGTGTGCGCCTTCGCGTAGGTGTAGGGCAGGGGGTGACGTGAGCCCATGGCTTATTGCCCCGGCTGGCTGGCGGCGGGATCGGGGGCCGAGGCACCCGACGCCGGTGCCGCCGCTGATGTCGGGAGAGCCGGGTTGCGGATCGGCTTCGGCGGCGGCGCGCTCAGCGCCTTCGACGAATCCTGCAGCGTGTTCAGCGGCGGCAGCACCGGCGATTCATTGATCGGCGTGATCCAGCTGTTGCGCGGCTGCTCGGCCTTCTGCTGCGCGCGGATGGTCTCGTAGCGGTCCAGCGAGACCGCGTTCGAGGTGGCCGCGTCGCGCATCACGATCGGGCGCAGGAACACCATCAGGTTGGTGCGCGTCTTCTGCCGGCTGGTGCTGCGGAACAGCGCGCCCAGCACCGGGATATCGCCGAGCAGCGGCACCTTGTTGTTGGTCTCGGTGAACCTGTCCTCGATCAGGCCGCCGAGCACGATGATCTCGCCGTCGTCGACGACCACCGTCGATTCGATCGAGCGCTTGTTCGTGGACGGGCCGGCGCTGGTGGTGCCGGGCGCGACCTTGTCGGACAGGCTCGACGATTCCTGGAAGATCGTCATGCGCACCGCGCCGTTCTCGCCGATCTGCGGCTTGATCTTCAGCGTGATGCCGACGTCCTTGCGCTCCACCGTCTGGAACGGGCTGGTGGTGGCGGTGCCGGTGTTGGTGAACTGGCCGGTGATGAACGGCACGTTGCTGCCGACGATGATCTTCGCTTCCTCGTTGTCGAGCGTGATCAGGTTCGGGGTCGAGATGATGTTGCTGTTGGTCTGGCTCTGCAGCAGGTTGGCGATGGCGGCCAGCCCGTACTGCCCGGCGAACTTGCGGATCACGCCGATGTTGAAGCCCTCGCCGAGGCCGGCGGCCACGCCGGTCGCATCGATCTGCACCAGGTTGCCCTTGCCGCTCTTCGGCGTGAAGTTGGTGCCGCCGACGATGCCGGTGGAGTCGCCGCTCTTGCCGATCAGGCCCTGCCACTGGAAGCCGGCCTCGGCGGCGTTGTCGCCGGTCACCTCGACGATCATGCTTTCGATGTAGACCTGCGCGCGGCGCGAGTCGAGCTGGTCGATCACCGCGCGCAGCTGCTTGT
Organism: Rhizobacter sp. P2_H3; assembly: GCF_056403355.1. Classification (NCBI taxonomy): domain Bacteria; kingdom Pseudomonadati; phylum Pseudomonadota; class Betaproteobacteria; order Burkholderiales; family Sphaerotilaceae; genus Rhizobacter; species Rhizobacter sp. P2_H3. The sequence goes on from NZ_JBFUFQ010000017.1 coordinate 54,820, forward strand.
AGACCGGCTCGGGTGCCGTGATGATCAGCGAGTTGCTGGCCGGGTCGGCCTGGATCATGCCGCCGGTGGAGGGCGCTGCCGACGGGGTGAGCGGTGCCACCGCCTGCCCGCCGCCCTGCGGGTTGTTCGGGTTGGCCGCCTGCGACAGCGCGGCCGTCGGCGAGCTGCCGCCACCGCCACCACCGCCGCCGCCGGTCGAGCTGAATGCGGCGCGCAGCACGGTGGCCAGCTTCACCGCATCGCCGTTCTTCAGGTAGACGACGTAGATGTTGCCCATCGGGTTGTCGCCCACCATCGGCTTGTCGAGCTTCTCGATCACCGCCTTGATGTTGGCCATGCGCGCCGGCGTCGAGGCGCGCACGATCAGCGCGTTGCTGCGCGCATCGACCAGGATCGACGAGGTGGCGCCGCCGCCGGGCACGCCGCCCGGCACGCCGGTGCCGCCGTCGCTCAGGCGCTGCACGACGGTCGCGAGGTCGGTGGCGACCGCGTACTTCAGCGGGATGATCTCGACGTCGCCGGAGCTCGGCGTGTCCATCGCGGCGATGATCTTCGCGATGCGCGTCAGGTTGTCCGCGTAGTCGGTGATCACCAGCGTGTTGTTGCCGGGGTTCGCGTTGATGGTGTTGTTCGGGCTGATCAGCGGGCGCAGCACCGGCACCAGGTTGTTCGCGTTCTCGTGGCTGAGCTTGAAGATCTGCGTCAGCACCTGGTCGCCCTGGCGCGACACCGAGCCGACCGAGACGGTGCCCGACTGCAGCTTCGCATCGGCCTCCGGCACGACCTTGAACAGCCCGCCGACCTCGACCACCGTGAAGCCCAGGCCGCGCAGCGCGGCGAGGTAGTTCAGGTAGGCCTCGCGCGGCGTCATCGGCTCTTCGCTGAACAGCGTGATCGTGCCCTTCACGCGCGGGTCGACGACGAACTGCTGCTTCAGGATGGCGCCCATCGCGCGTGACACGCCTTCGATGTCGGCATTGACGAAGTTGAGGGTGACCGGCTCGCCCTTGAAGCGCGACGGTGCCGGCGATGCCGGTTGCTGGGCCATCACGACCGGAAACGCACCGAGGTTCGTGGTCAACAGCGCGGCGACCAGCGCGCCGACGAGCGGGCGTCGCGCCTGGAGCAGGGGGGTATGGCGCTTTTTCATGCTCATCCGATCGAAATGACGGACACGGCGCCGTTGCGCCGCCCGATGATGTTCAGCAGATTGCTCAGTGCGGCTTCGTCGCCGCTGTTCGCACGGGCCTCGCCGCGAAAGCGCACGCCATTGGCGCCCATGCTGCCGTTGCCCGAGAGTTGCAGGGCGCCGTCGAGCGTCGTCAGGCTCAGCTGCGACGGACCGCCGCCCGGGTTGCCGGTCAGCGACAGGCGGTAGCTGCCCAGCGTCTCGAGCGTCGACACGCGAGACGCCGCACCGATCAGCTCGACATCGGCCCGGCCGTCCATCAGCCAGCGGCCCTGCACCCATTCCATCTTCAACCCCGGCGACACCAGGCGCAGCGCGCCGCCGAGCTGCAAGGTGTTCCACGGCGTGCCCAGGCCGCCGAGCAGCGCGCCCGGCCACTGGCCGGTCCAGCCCGGCTGCGGCATCAGCGTCAGCGAGAGGCGGCCGAAGCCGGGCTTGATCTGCAGCGCGACGTTGCCGTTCAGGCAGCAGGCCTGGCGCGCCACCAGCTCGAAGCCGAGCCCGCGCAGGCCGAGCGACCAGTCGAGCCGGCCCGGCAGCGCCGCGGCATCGCGGCTGCCGGGGCCGCCGGTCAGCACGACGACCGCACTGCCCGACCACACCGTGCCGCGCGCATCGGCCAGCAGCACGCGCTGGCCCGAGGCCGATTCGATCGCGCCGGCCAGCCAGCTTGCCGGTGCAAAGGCGACCAGCCCGAACAGCAGGCCGCCGAGGCGCTCAAGTCGGCCACCGACCGGCTCGGCGACAAGGGCAAGATCTCGGTGCAAGGCGATCGCGCGACGCTGACGCTGACCGGCGTCTCCGGCGAGAAGCTGCGCTCCTGGCTCGGCGAGGCGCGCAGCGGCGCGCGCGCGCGGCCGGTCGATGCGCAGCTGACCCGCGGCCCGCAGGGCTACGCCGGCACGATCCTCGTCAGCTTCGGGGGGGGCGCCTGATGGCCACCCGTCCGTTCCTGCGCCCGCTCGGGCGCAACGTGCCCAAGCGCGTCGGCAAGCGCCGCTTCGCCGCCAGCCTGAGCCCGTCGGCCTGGCAGGAGTCCACCTTCGCCGAGCTGGCCTGGGACCAGT